>DATBOH010000106.1:0-6218 GCA_036553915.1 Caulobacteraceae bacterium
GCCGAGAGCACCAAGCGGCTGATCGTCATCCTCAACGACAACGACATGTCGATCGCCCCACCGGTGGGCGGCATGTCCAGCTACCTGGCCAAGCTGGTGTCCGGCGGCTTCTACCGCTCCGTGCGCAAGATCGGCGCGAACGTCGCCAGCGCCTTCCCGCGGCAGCTGAAGGAAGCGGCCAGGAAGGCCGAGGAATACGCCCGCGGGATGGTCGCCGGCGGCACCTTCTTCGAGGAGCTGGGCTTCTATTACGTCGGCCCGATCGACGGCCATAACCTCGAGCATCTGGTGCCGGTGCTCAGGAACGTTCGCGGCATCAAGGACAAGCCGGTCCTCGTCCACGTCGTCACCCAGAAGGGCCACGGCTATCGCCCGGCCGAGAACGCCGCCGATAAATACCATGGCGTCCAGCGTTTCGATGTCATCACCGGAGCCCAGGTCAAGAGCCAGTCGAACGCGCCCAAGTACCAGGCGGTGTTCGCCAGCGAATTGATCAAGCACGCCGAACGCGATCCGAAGATCGTCGCCATCACCGCGGCCATGCCGTCCGGGACCAGCCTCGACGCCTTCGCCAAGCACTTTCCCGACCGCACCTTCGATGTCGGCATCGCCGAGCAGCATGCGGTGACTTTCGCCGCCGGCCTGGCCGCCGATGGCATGAAGCCGTTCGCGGCCATCTATTCGACCTTTCTGCAGCGCGGTTACGATCAGGTGGTGCACGATGTCGCCATCCAGCGCCTGCCGGTCCGCTTCGCCATCGACCGCGCCGGCCTGGTCGGCGACGACGGCCCGACCCACGCCGGCAGCTTCGATGTCGGCTACCTGGGACAACTCCCGGGGTTCGTGATCATGGCCGCGGCCGATGAGGCCGAACTCGCCCATATGGTCGCCACCTCGGTGGCCCTTGACGACTGCCCGAGCGCCTTCCGCTATCCCCGCGGGGATGGGGTCGGCATCGCCATTCCGGACTTTGCCGAGCCGCTCGAAATCGGGCGCGGACGCGTCGTGCGTGAGGGCTCGACCGCCGCCATCCTGTCGTTTGGCACGCGTCTGGGCGAAAGCCTGCGGGCCGCCGATCTGCTGGCTGCGCGCGGAATCTCGACCACGGTCGCCGACGCCCGCTTCGCCAAGCCCCTGGATATCGATCTCATTCTTCGTCTGGCCCGCGAGCACGAAGTGCTGCTGACGGTCGAGGAAGGGGCGATGGGCGGTTTCGGGGCCTTCGTCCTGCACGCCTTGGCCGACCGCGGAGCTCTCGACCGTGGCCTGAAAATCCGCACCCTGACCTTGCCGGACCGCTTCCAGGATCAGGACAAACCCGAGGCCATGTACGTCGACGCCAAGCTCGACGCCGCCAACATCGCCCAGGCGACCCTGGCCGCGCTCGGGCGCGAGCAAGCCGCGGCCGGCCGCCGCGCCTGATCCGTCGCCGGCCGCCTCGGGGGGGCTAGAGGAATGAGCGCGAGCGGGGTGGCGATCGCGCTGAACGAGGTCGCCAAGGCTTGGCCCGGCGGCGGGGCGCGCATCGGCCCGCTGAACCTCGAGATCGCCGCCGGCCAGTTCGTCGCCCTGATCGGCGGCTCCGGCTGTGGCAAGACCACCACCCTCAAGATGATCAATGGCCTTGTCGCCCCCGACGCCGGCGCGGTGACCGTCGCAGGCCGAACCACAGGTGCGGAAGCCGGCCATCTTCTGCGCCGCCGTATCGGCTATGTGTTCCAGGAGGTGGGGCTGTTCCCGCACCTGACGGTGGCCGAGAACATCGCCATCGGACCGCGTCTGGCCGCATGGTCGGGCCAGCGGACCGCGGACCGGATCGCCGAGCTTCTGGAACTCGTGTCGCTGCCACGCGAGCTCGCGGCGCGCCTGCCGGCGGCGCTTTCCGGCGGTCAGCGTCAGCGGGTCGGGCTGGCGCGGGCCCTGGCCGCCGAGCCGGCGATCATGCTGATGGATGAACCGTTCGGAGCCCTCGATCCCCTGGTCCGCGAGGCTTTGGGGGCCGAGTATCGCGCCCTCCACGAAAGACTCGGCCTGACCACCGTGATGGTCACCCACGATGTCGCCGAGGCGCTGGTGCTCGCCGACCGGGTGCTGGTGATGGAGGCCGGGACGATCCGCGCCGACGGGACGCCGGTGGCGCTCCTGGCGGTGCGCGACGATGCCGCCGTCCAGGCCTTGATGGAGGCCCCACGCCGGCAGGCGCGCCGGCTCGAAGCCCTGGCCGCCGAGGCGGAGGCCGGCCATGAATGACCGCATCGCCGCCGCCGCCGCGCTGCTGCCGGACTATCTGTCCCAGCATGTGCTGCTGAGCCTCGCGGCGCTGATCGCCGGGCTGGCGGTCAGCCTTCCCTTGGCCATCTGGGCCAGCCGCAGCCCCGCCATCCGCTGGCCTTCGCTATTCGCGGCCAGCCTGGTCCAGACCATCCCCAGCCTGGCGCTGCTGGCTCTCTTCTATCCGCTGCTGCTGGCCATCTCGGCGCTCTCGGTCCGCTGGCTCGGAGTGGGCTTCCCGGCCCTGGGGTTCGCCCCCTCCTTCCTGGCTCTGACGCTCTATTCGATGCTGCCGATCCTGAGGAACGGCGTCACCGGACTGACCGGCGTCGATCCGGCGGTGATCGAAGCCGCCGATGGCATGGGCATGACCGGCCGGCAGCGCCTGTTCCAGGTCGAGCTGCCGCTGGCCGCGCCGGTGATCATGGCCGGGATTCGCACTTCGGCGGTGTGGACCATCGGCGCCGCCACCCTGGCCACGCCGGTGGGCCAGACCTCGCTTGGCAACTACATCTTCTCCGGCCTGCAGACCGAGAACTGGGTCTCCGTGCTGTTCGGCTGCGTCGCTTCGGCGGTCCTGGCCCTGTGCGCCGATCAGCTTCTCGGCCTGATCGAGTCCGGCCTTGGCCGGCGCAGCGGCTGGCGCATCTGGACGGGCGCCATCGGTCTTTGCCTGGGCGCGGCGGTGTGCCTGAGCCCGCTGGCCTCGCGCGCTTCGGGCCCGGTGTATCGGATCGGGGCCAAGAACTTCTCCGAGCAATATATCCTCGCCCAGCTCATGGCCCGGCGGCTGGAGGCGGGCGGCGCCCGGGTCGCGATTCGCGACGATCTGGGCTCAGCGACGATCTATCGGGCTTTGGCGGCCGGCGAGATCGACGCCTATGTCGACTATTCCGGAACCCTGTGGGCCAATGTGCTCGGTCGTCCGGACAATCCGGGTCGCGCCGCGGTGCTCAAGGGCCTGACCGCCGAACTGGCCCGTCGCGACCGGGTTCTGGTGCTGGGGCCGCTCGGCTTCGAGAACGCCTATGCCCTGGCCATGACCGAGGCGCGCGCCCACGCCCTCCGTATCGCCAGTCTCGACGATCTCGCCGCCCATGCGCCCAGCCTGACGCTCGGGTCAGACCTCGAGTTCCTGTCGCGACCGGAGTGGAAGTCGGTGCGGACCGCCTATAGGCTCGCCTTCGCCAAGACCGTCTCCTACCAGCCGACCTTCATGTACGCGGCCCTGACGAGTGGCGAGGCGGATGTCATCTCCGCCTTCTCCAGCGATGGCCGCATCGCCGCCGACCATCTGGTGGTGCTGACCGACCCGAGACATGCCCTGCCGCCCTATGATGCGGTGGTGCTGATCTCACCCCAACGGGCTCATGACCAGCGCCTGCTGGCGGCGCTGCGGCCGCTGATCGGGGCCATCGACGTGGCGACCATGCGGGCCGCGAACTACAGCGTCGATCGGGCCGACGGCAAGGCGAGCCCGGCCGAGGCCGCCGCCCGCCTGGACGCCGGGCTCAAGACAGGCGCCGCCCGGCCGCGCTAACCTCGCAAGTGCAATGATTCCGTCCTGGCTCAAGCGCGAGCGTCGGCCGAGCCGGCAAGACTGGCTCGCCGCCTTGCCAGAGCCGGCCGCCTTGGCGGCCATCGACGGCCGCTTGCTGGCCGTCAACGCCGCTTGGTCAGAGCTTCAGATCGCCGCGGACCGGGCCCCCAAAGGTTTGTATGCCGCTTTTCGCCAGGCCCGAGCCGAGGGCTTCGGCGAGGCCCCGCTGGGCGCGCGCGTCGCTCATATCGCCGCACTCGGCGACGGCGCCTTCCTGATCCGCGCGCCGGCCGCGATCCCGGTCGACCCGGCCGCCGCCGCCCCGGCCCTCGAAGCCTTCGCCGCCACCTCGCCGTTCGGCATAGCCCTGACCGCCGGCCCCGATCCGGCCCGTGACCCCTTCGTGGAGGTCAATGCGGCCTTGAGTCGGCTGGCGCCCGAGGCCGGGAAACCCGGCGCCGGCCTGGCCGAGCTGATCGGCGAGGCCGCCGCCATCGAGATCGGCGAACGCTACCGGGGCGGCGCCAGCGGACCATTCGAGGCCAGTCTGACGGGCCAGCGGGCCGTGCATCTCTATGTCTCCGGCGGCCCGACCGGGGCCTTCATCCATGTTCAGGACGTCACCGATCAGACCGAGATGCAGTCGCGCCTGGCGCAGCGCAATCGCATGGAGGCGGTCGGCCAGTTGGCCGGCGGCGTCGCCCATGATTTCAACAATCTGCTCTCCGCCATCCGTCTGCGCGCCGACGAGCTGCTGCTGCGCCACGCCCTCGGCGACCCCTCCTATGACAACCTGGCCGAGATCCGCGAGACTGTCGGCCGGGCCGCCGGCGTCGTCCGCCAGCTCCTGACCTTTTCGCGCAAGGCGACCTTGCAGCGCGAGGCCGTCGACCTCGGCGAGGCGCTCACCGACACCTCGGTGCTGCTGCGCCGCCTGGTGCGCGAGGATGTCGAGCTGACCATCGACTATGGGGCCAACCTGCCCCAGGTGAAGATCGATCGCTCGCAGCTTGAGACGGCGATTATCAATCTGGTCGTCAACGCCCGCGACGCCCTGCGCGCCCGGGGCGGCGGCACGGTGCGCATCGCCGTCGCCCGGTTGACGCTCGCCGAGGCCAAGGCGGTCGGCTTCGCCGGGCCGGACATGGCCGAACTGGCCTTGCTGGAAGTCGCCGACGATGGCCCCGGCATCGCCCCAGAGGCCCTGGCCAGGATCTTCGAGCCGTTCTTCACCACCAAGCCGCTCGGCGAGGGCACGGGCCTGGGCCTCGCCACCGTCTATGGAGTCGTCAAACAGGCCGATGGCTGGATCTCCGCCACCTCCACGCTCGGCGAGGGGGCGACGTTTCGGATCTTCCTGCCGGTGCACACCCCGCCTCTGGCCTTCGAGCCAGCCGGCCAGGCCGCCGCCCGTCCGGCGCCGCGCGATCTCTCGGGGGCCGGACGCATCCTGTTCGTCGAGGATGAGGCGCTGGTGCGTGGGGTCGCCGCCCGCCTGCTGAGGGCCCGCGGCTACGAGGTCATCGAGGCCGCCGACGGCCTTGAGGCCATGGTGCTGGCCGAACAACACGCCGGGACCATCGACCTGATGATCTCGGACGTCATCATGCCGGGCATGGACGGTCCGACGCTGATGAAGGAGATCCGGCCGTTTCTGGGCCCGGCCCCGGTGATGTTCATCTCCGGCTATGCCGAGGCGGAGTTCTCAAACCTGCTGGAGGACGAGCCGGGGGTGTCGTTCCTGGCCAAGCCGCTTGACATCAAGACCCTGGCCGAGCGGGTCAAGGCCGAACTCCGTCCTCCGGGTCAGGCCGCCTGAGCGCCCCGCCGATGCGCGAACGTCCTACCGCCCGGGTGCTGCTGTTCGATCGCCATGGCCGCATCCTGCTGATGAAGGGCCGGCTGCCCAGCGCCCCCGACGCCCCCGGCGTCTGGTTCACCATCGGCGGCGGCGTCGAGCCGGGCGAGACGGTGTTCGAGGCTGCCGCCCGCGAGGCTCGCGAAGAGACCGGCTTCGCCGATGTGGTGCTGGGCGAGGTGGCCTGGCGCGGCGAGGTGGTCCTCAAGGATCGCAAGCAACGCCCGGTGTTGTTCAAGGACACCTTCATCCTGGCGCGGTGCGCCGGCGGCGAGATCAGCCGGGCCGGATGGCAGGATCTCGAAAGCGAATTCGTCGATGACATCCGCTGGTGGACGCTGGCCGATCTGGAGGCGCTTGCCGAGCCGGTCTGGCCCGCCGATCTGGTGGCGCGCCTGAGAGCCCTGGCGCCTGAGAGCCCTGCGCCTGAGAGTCCTGGCGCTTGACAGGCCTGGCGAAACATGACGGCACTGGGGCCAGTTCTCGGGGTTGGAAATCGATCTATTAACCTTGAGTTTGACCTACGATTATTGGCTTTCCGCACAATAG
>DATBOH010000127.1:0-9386 GCA_036553915.1 Caulobacteraceae bacterium
CCCGGCGTCCGCCGCGCCGCCGCCGCCGCCCGCGTCGCCGGCCGTTGTCGTCGTCGTCGTGGCTGACCGCCTCGCCCTCGGCGCTGGCCAGGGCTGCGTCATCCTCAATGTCGATGTCGAGTTCTTCCTCGTCTTCCTCGATCTCGACGTCATCGTCCCAGACCTCGGCGGGAGCCGCCTCGCTGGCCAGATCCTCGGCGCTCGGTTGAAACGGCGTGCTCGATAGCCGTTCGATCTGGTGATCCGCCTGGCCGATGGTCTCATCGAGAACGACATTGACAATCAGGCCGTGCAGCCTGGCCAGGCGAACGAGATAGTCGCGCTTGTGGTTCAGCAGATAGAGGCCGGTGTCCTTGGACGTCCGCAAGATCGCCTCGCCGCCGCCTTTCAGCGCTTCGACTTCCAGCGCCCGAAGGGCCCCCAGGGCGCTCGATTCCGGCGTGCGGATGCGCCCGGCCCCGGCGCAGTGCGGGCAGACCTGGGTGGTGCCTTCGAGGATGCCGGTGCGCCGCCGCTGGCGGCTGATCTCCATCAGCCCGAAGCCGGAAATGCGACCCATCTGGATGCGGGCCCGATCCTGGGCCAGACAGTCCTTGAGCACCTTTTCAACGGCCCGGTTGTTCTTCGACTCCTCCATGTCGATGAAGTCGATGACGATCAGGCCGGCCAGGTCGCGGAGGCGCAGCTGCCTGGCCGCCTCGGCCGCCGCCTCGGTATTGGTCTTGAGCGCCGTCGCCTCGACATTGCGCTCGCGGGTGGCCCGGCCGGAATTGACGTCGATGGCGACGAGCGCCTCGGTCTGGTTGATGACCAGATAGCCGCCCGACTTCAGGGCCACGATCGGTGAATAGATCTGGGCGAGGTGGTCCTCGACCTTGTAGGCGGCGAACAAAGGGGCCGGACCGCGATAGTCCTGCACCTTCTTGGCCTGCGCCGGCATCAGCATGCGCATGAAGTCGCGCGCCTCGCGAAAGCCAGCCTCGCCGTCGACCAGCACCGCCTCGACATCCTTGTCGAAGAGATCGCGGATCGAACGCTTCACCAGATCCTCTTCCTCGTAGATGAGGGCCGGGGCGATCGAATGCAGGGTCGTGTCTCGGATTCCGGTCCAGGCCCGCGACAGATATTCATAGTCGCGCTTGATCTCGGCCTTGGTTCGCTTGGCGCCGGCAGTGCGCACGATCAGACCCATGCCCTTGGGCACGTCCAGATCCTGGACGATGGTGCGAAGGCGCTTGCGGTCGGCGGCGGCGGTGATCTTGCGGCTGATGCCGCCGCCGCGGTCGGTGTTGGGCATGAGGACGCAATAGCGGCCGGCCAGCGACAGATAGGTGGTCAGAGCCGCGCCCTTGTTGCCGCGCTCTTCCTTGACCACCTGGATCAGCATGATCTGGCGGCGCTTGATGACCTCCTGGATCTTGTAGCGACGCATCAGTCGCCGACGCCGGCGCGCCACTTCCTCGTCGATGTCCTCGTCGTCTTCGCCGCCCAGGCTATCGGCCCCGTCCTCGGCATGCGGCGCCGCGGCCGGCGGTTCGTCGTCATCCTCGTCAGCCTCACGCATCAAGGCTTCGCGGTCGGCGTGAGGGATCTGGTAGTAGTCGGGGTGGATTTCGTTGAAGGCCAGAAAGCCGTGGCGATTGCCGCCATATTCGACGAAGGCGGCCTGCAGGCTGGGTTCGACCCGCGTTACCTTGGCGAGATAGATGTTGCCGCGCAGTTGCTTGCGGGCATGGCTTTCAAAATCAAAGGCTTCGACTTCCGAGCCGGATAGCATAACCACCCGGGTCTCTTCCGGGTGGGCGGCGTCGATAAGCATCTTCTTGGACATGTAGGAATTCTCCGAGGCGCGAGGCCGGCTGCGGCCTCCGGCGCCAATGATGGCCGCGGGCGCTGTCGAGCGCGCCGGACCGGCCGGGGCGCAGAGCGGCCCAGCTTGGGTTCGGGGTCGGGAAACAGGCGGCGCCCATGGGCTGGTGGTCTCTAAATCTGCACGCTTCGCTCGCGAAGGCGCGCGAATAGGATGACGCGTCAACGCCGATGAGGGCGCTTGGCCCGACGCGGGGCGCGCACGGCCTAAGTCCGAAGACCAGCAGATGCGCCGCCAGAGTGTATGGGATGCACCGCCGAAAAGAAAGCGCGGGCTTGGCTGCGACACCAGGACGCAGCGATCTGGCCGGTCGGGAGCCGCCCAGCGCGATTCCCTTAACGGTTTGTGCATTTCACTCGGCAATAGGTGCGAGCCTCACGCAGAACTTCAAGGGCATCGGGTGGCGCTCGCGAGGCCATGGATCGGATTGACGGCGGCGATAACGTTGATCGTCTGCGGGCTTCCTGGCCTGGCCGCCGCCGTTTCCGTGCGCCTGGGCGTCACCCCTGAGCGAACCCGCCTGGTCATCGACAGCAAGACGCCGCTGGCGCTCACCCCCGAAGACGTCGGCGGTGAGAGGCTCGTCTTCGCCCTTGCGGGGGCCGCCGATGAACCCGCGGATGCAGGACCCGGCCAGGGATTGGTGAAAAATTGGCGCTTGGCGAACGTTGACGGCCTTGAGCGCCTGACCCTCAATTTGACCGCCCCGGCCCGGGTGGTTCACCGGTTCGCCATCGACCCGAAAGCCCCCGAGGGTCGCTATCGCTATGTCATCGATCTGGCCGGTGAGGGGCCAGACCGTCTGGTTCCCGCGCGCGCGCCGACGGGTTCGGTGCGCGTGCTGGCCGCCGATCCGTCATTCGAGTCGACGCCACGCGTCCACCCCTCCGTCGTGCGCCTGGACCGCCGCCGAGGCGCTCGCACGGTCCGCAAGGTGATCGTCATCGACGCCGGTCATGGCGGCCAGGACCCCGGGGCTCGGGGCGACGGCGTCAATGAAAAGGATGTCACCTTGGCGGCCGCGCTGCGCCTGCGCCGCCTGTTGCTCGCCGAGGGCCGCTACAGGGTGGTTATGACCCGCAGTTCCGACGTCTTCGTGCCGCTGGAAGAGCGAGTGCGCATCGCCCGCCGCGCCGGGGCCGATCTGTTCATCGCCCTCCACGCCGACTCGGCCGGCGACAACGACACCACGCACGGGGCCAGCGTCTACACGCTGTCTGGCCAAGGCGAGACTCGCGTCCGCGAGGTGCTCACCGGTCACGAATGGTTCAATCGCGCCGCGCCGCGCGGCGATTCGGCGGTCAAGGGCATCCTGCTCGACCTTACCCAGAGGAGCACGCTCAATCGCTCCAATCTATTCGCCCAGATGCTGGTCGAGCGGCTCAGCCAGAGCATCGACGTGCTGCCGCGCACGCACCGAGACGCCGGCTATTTCGTCCTCCTGGCCCCCGATGTGCCGGCGGTGTTGCTGGAGATGGGCTTCATCACCAGCCCAAGGGACGCCGCGCGCCTGACCAGCTCGACGCGCCGCAATGCGCTGATGGATACCGTGGCCCAGACCATCGACGCCTATTTCGATGGCGGCGCGAAGCTGGCCGCCAACCCCGCAACCGTTGGCGCCTAGGACGAACGGGGTTAGAGGACCGCGGCGGCTGGTGGTCTTGCTCAAACCGGCCGATCGTCGCGGAGGCGTCAGGCGGTATTGCAGCTCTTCGGTCGGCGAATTTCCATCATCGGCTTGGCGCTCGTCGGCGCGGTCGGCGTGGCCGCGACCTGCGCCGCCGTCTACACCGGCATTCTGTTCGCCCAGATGCCGGAGGCCAGCGAACTGGCCGACTTTCATCCGCCGACCGCGACCCGGGTCTATGCCTGGGATGGGACTCTGATCGGCGAATTCTCGAAGGTCCGGCGCATCTACGTGCCCTATGACCAGATGCCGCCCCGTCTGGTGCTGGCGTTCTTGGCCGCCGAGGATCACAACTTTTTCCAACATGGCGGCGTCGACGTCAGCGGCATCGGCCGGGCGATGCTCAAGGACGCCTTCAATCTTCTGCAGGGCAAACGGCCCGAGGGCGGCTCGACCATCACCCAGCAGGTGGCCAAGAACATCCTGCTCGACAATCAGGTGACGGTGGGGCGCAAGCTCAAGGAAGCGCTGATCGCCGAGCGCCTTGAGCAGTCGCTATCGAAGCGTCAGATTCTTGAGCTTTATCTTAATGATATCTGGCTCGGCTATCGTTCGTACGGGGTCGCGGCGGCCGCCTATAACTACTTCGGCAAGTCGATCAACGACCTCACCCTGGCCCAATGCGCCTATCTGGCCGCCTTGCCCAAGGGCCCGGAGAACTATCAGCCGGTCAAGGACAGGCTCGCCGCCATCCGTCGACGCAACATGATCCTGCAGAACATGGCCGATCTCGGCTGGGTCAAGGAGGCGGAGGCCAGGGCGGCCATGGGCGACGACCTCGTTGTCCAAGCCGCTCCGACCCGCGCCAAATATCACGATGCCGACTACTTCGTGGCCGAAGCCAAGCGCGAGGTGTCGCAACTCAAAGACGTCGGGGCCAACGTCAATGCCGGCGGCTACTACATGCGCACGACGCTCGATCCGCGCTTGCAGACTGCCGCCCGCATCGCCCTCATGGACGGGCTTGAGACCTACGACCATCGCCACGGTTGGCGCGGGGCCTGGGGTCACGTGGCTATCGAGCCGGGCTGGCAGAAGGCCGCGCTGGCCGCCAGTCCGCCGTCGGAGCGCAGCCGCTGGCAGGCGGCGGTGGTGGTCGAGGCCGGCGGCGGCGCGCGAGTTCAGACGGCCGCCGACAACGTCAACGGACCGTTGCTGGGCGCTGACATCGCCTGGGCCCAGGCGGGCAAGGGGCTGAAGGTCGGCGACCTGGTGTTCGTCGAGCCGGACGGCGCCGGTCACTTCCACCTGCACCAGGTGCCGCAGGTCAACGGCGCGCTGGTGGCCATGGATCCCTACACCGGCCGAGTGCTGGCCATGGTCGGCGGCTACAGCTTCTCGCTGTCCAACTTCAACCGCGCCACCCAGGCCTATCGCCAGCCCGGCTCGTCGTTCAAGCCGTTCGTCTACGCCACGGCCCTGGAGAGCGGCCAGTTCACCCCCGCCAGCATCGTTCTGGACGGGCCGATCAGCCTGCCGGGCTTTGGCGGCCAGACGTGGAGGCCAGAGAACTATGAACGCAAGTATCTGGGCCCGCTGGTGTTCCGCCGCGGCCTGGAACTGTCGCTCAACACCATGACGGTGCGCATCGCCATGCAGGTCGGCATGCACAAGATCATCGATACGGCGCAGCGTTTTGGGGTCGTCGATCACATGGCCCCGGAGCTGGCCATGGCGTTGGGGGCGGGCGAAACCACGCCCTACCGGATGACCAGCGCCTACTCCAGTTTCGTCAACGGTGGCCGCAAGGTCACGCCGCATCTCATCGAGGAGGTCGAGGATCGCGACGGCAAGGTCATCTATCGTTCCGATCCGCGAGACTGCGACGGCTGCGAGAGCCCGTTCACCGGCGCTGACGGACCGGACCTGGCCTATTCGGGCCAGCAACTGATCGATCCGATCACCGCCTATCAGATCGACACCATGCTTGAAGGTGTCGTCCTGCGCGGCACCGGCGCCGCCGCCCAGGTCCTCGGGCGCCCGGTCGGCGGCAAGACCGGCACCACTAACGACTTCCGCAGCGCCTGGTTCATGGGCTTCACACCGCAGATCGTGGTCGGGGTGTTCGTCGGCTATGACGACAATCGTTCGCTCGGCAAGGGCGAGACCGGGGCTGTCGCCGCCCTTCCTGTGTTTATTGAATTCATGCAGGAAGCCCTCAAGGGCTATCCGGTGATGGATTTCAAAGCCCCGCCGGGGACCAAATTCGCCGACGTCGGGCCCAACCGCGAGGCTTTCCGCCCCGGCACCGAGCCCAGGCCGCAAATCAGGCCGGTCAGCAATCCCGCCGAACCGTCCATCGCCCTCCCTCCCGATCAGCCGGCCCCGCCGCCGTTCGACCGGCCCAAGCCCGCTGACGCCGTGAAGCCGGCCGAGAGCCAGGGATTGAATTGAGCCCGGCCCCCGCCTAATGGGCGGCTCCCCTTCGTCATCGACGGTGTCATTTCATGCGCGCGGATATCGTGGCCAACGCGGCCGATATCGAGCAGTCCCTCGGATTGCTCAGGAGGCGTCTTTGACTGGGAGCCGGCCCTACGGCGTCTGGACGAACTGAACGCCCGCGCCGAGGATCCAAACCTCTGGGGTGACTCGGCGGCCGCTCAGGCCTTGATGCGCGAGCGCACGCGGCTGGCGGATCGGATCGGCGCCGTCCAGCGTCTTGAGCGCGAGCGCGCCGACGCCCTGGAATTCGCCGAACTGGCCCAGGCCGAGGGCGACGAAGCCTCCCTCGACGATGTGTCGGCGCAATTGAAGCGCCTCAAGGACATCGCCGGCCGGGCCGAGCTCGAGGCCCTGCTCTCCGGCGAGGCCGATGGCGCCGACGCCTATCTCGAGGTCAACGCCGGGGCAGGGGGTACGGAATCGGCCGATTGGGCCGCCATGCTGCTGCGCATGTACAGCCGTTGGGCTACCGCCCACGATCTTGAAGTCGAGTTCATCGAGGAGACCGATGGCGACCAGGCTGGCATCAAGTCGGCGACCATCAAGATCGCCGGCCCCAACGCCTATGGCTGGCTGAAGACCGAGGCCGGCGTCCATCGCCTGGTGCGCATTTCACCCTTCGACGCCGCCGCCAAGCGCCATACCAGTTTCGCATCGATCTGGGTCTATCCGGTGGTCGACGACACGATCGAGATCGACGTCAATCCATCGGACGTGCGCACCGACACCTATCGGGCCAGCGGGGCTGGCGGCCAGCACATCAACAAGACCGACTCGGCCGTGCGTCTCACCCATATGCCCACGGGCATCGTCGTCGCTTGCCAGACCCAGCGTTCGCAGCACCGCAATCGCGACGAGGCCTGGAAGATGCTGCGCGCCCGGCTCTATGAACTCGAACTGCAGAAACGCGAGGCGGCGGCTCAGGCCGTCGAGGACCAGAAGACCGATATCGGCTGGGGACACCAGATCCGGTCCTATGTTCTGCAACCCTATCAGATGGTGAAAGACCTGCGCACCGAGGTCGAGACCTCGGACACGGCCGGCGTGCTCGACGGCGATCTCGACGCCTTCATGGCCGCCTCGCTGTCGCAACGGGTGGGCGCGACGCGAAGCTGATCGCCGCCGCCGGCCCTAGAGCTTGGTGCGTTTCCACGGGACAGATGGAAACGTTGAATCAAGCTCTAGAAAGTTGGATTCCAGAGCAAATCATCCCCGTTTGGACGTTTCCGTCTAAACGGGGTTTGCTCTGGCGGAACCGATCGCGCACCTTGGCTATTGATCCTCCCAGCAACGCTGACCCTGGGAGCCGTTCATGCTGGGCACAATCATTGTCATCGTCCTCGTCCTGCTTTTGCTCGGCGCGCTCCCGCGTTGGGGATACAGCCGCTCCTGGGGTTATTTCCCAAGTGGCGGCCTGGGGTTAATCCTGGTGATCGTCATCGTTCTGGTGCTTATCGGACGATTGTAACGCGGAGGGGTTCATGGCTGCAGATCCTGAGCGGCGAATCGATATCGGCCAGGAGCAGGCGCGCGGAGCCCGGCACGTCGGCCTGATCTGGATGCTGGTCGCCTCCCTGGCCATTGCCGTGGTGGTGCTGGCGATCGTCGTCGCCTGGTACGCCGGCGCGCTCAACCAGGCCAATCTCCAGGGCGGCCCTGGCGCCATTCCCAAGGCGTCGGCGCAGCAGTTCCATACGCCGGCCGCGGCCCCCGCCAGCCCCTGACCTCGGGGGCGTCTCGACGCGCCCTCCGGCTTCTCCCTAAGATGCCGGCCTGGAATCATCTGGGCGGAGACGGGCAATGATGCGGATCCTGGGCGCGGCGGCCGTGGCCGTCAGCGTGGCCGCGACGACGCTGGCCGCGGAGGGGCCGCGGCGCATTTTCGGCCCAGCCGATCTGTTCGCTCTTCAGTACGCTGCCGATCCGCAGATCCGCGCCGACGGCCGCCAGATCGCCTATGTACGGTCGAGCGAAGACGCGATGATCGATCGCGAACGGCGGGCCATCTGGCTCATCGATCCGCTCACCGGAGCCCAGGCGCCCATGGGCGGCGGCGAGGCGACGCAATGGTCGCCACGCTGGTCGCCGCAGGGCGACCGCCTCGCCTATGTCGCCCTCGACGCGAGCGGTCGAGCGCAGCTCTGGGTTCGTTGGATGGCCAGTGGCGCTGACGCCAAGCTCGCCGATCTGCCAAGTGCGCCGTCTTCGATCGTCTGGTCGCCAGACGGCCGCCAGATCGCCTTTTCGATGCTGGTGGAAGATCGTCCGACCGTGCTTGGGCCGCCGCTCGCCAAGCCCGAGGGAGCCAAATGGGCCGAACCGCTCAAGATCGTCAGCCGCCTGCACTATCGCCAGGACGGCGCCGGCTATCTGAAGCCCGGCTATAGCCAGATCTTCATTGTCGCCGCCGATGGCGGGGCGCCGCGGCAGATGACCTTCGGCGCCTTCGAATCGCGCGGCGACCTCGACTGGAGTCCGGATGGGCGCACGATCGTCTTCGCCGCCAATCGCGAGACCAACTGGGCCCTGGACCCGCTGGCGGCGCGCATCTGGGCCCTTGATGTCGCTGGCGGCGCCTTGGCCCCGCTCACCGAGCAGCGCGGGCCAGCCGGCGAACCGGTCTTTTCCCCCGACGGCCGACAGATCGCCTGGGCCGGCTACACAGACCATGGCCGCAGCTATGAAAACGCCCAGATCATGGTCATGAACCGAGACGGTTCGGGCTTGCGTTCGCTGAGCGCCGGCGTCGACCGGGCGTTCTTCGCGCCGCGCTGGTCGGGCGACGGCAGGACGATCTTCGCCGCCTATGCCGATCACGGCGCCACGCGTATCGCCCGGCTGGACCTGGCTGGCCATATGCGCCCGGTGGCCGACAACCTCGGCGGCTCCGAGCCAGACCGGCCCTACAATGGCGGCGACTTCAGCGTCAGTCGCGCCGGCGTCGCCGCCTTCACCCTGGGGGGAACCGAGCACCCCTCCGATGTCGGGCTTTCGAGCGACGGACACGTCCGAAGGCTGACGGATCTCAACGCGGGCCTGTTCGCCGACAAGGCCCTGGCCCAGGTCGCGCCCCTGATCGTCGCCTCCTCGGTCGACAAGCGGCCAATCGACGCCTGGATGATGACCCCGCCCAATTTCGATCCGGCCCGCAAATATCCGTTGATCCTCGAGATCCACGGGGGTCCTTTCGCCGCCTACGGACCGAGCTTCGCTTCAGAACTGCAGCTCTACGCCGCCGCCGGCTATGTGGTCGTCTACGCCAACCCGCGCGGCTCGACCTCCTATGGGGCCGAGTTCGCCAATCTGGTCGACAAGACCTATCCCAATCAGGACTACGACGATCTGATGAGCGTCGTCGATGCGGCCATCGCCTCCGGCCATGTCGAT
>DATBOH010000135.1:0-2587 GCA_036553915.1 Caulobacteraceae bacterium
CTTGGCCAGCGCCTCATAGGCGTAGAATAGCAGATGACCCCCATCGAGGATTGGCAGCGGCAGCAGGTTCATGATTCCGATGCCGACCGATAGCAGGCCGGTGAAACTGATCAGGGTCACGAGCACGCCGGCCACCTTGTCGCCGAGATCGGGCGGCGCTTCGGCGATGGCCCGCTGGGTGATGGCGCCAGAGACCCGGGCCATGCCGACCACGCCGTGGAACTGATCAAAACTCGCCTTGCCGGTGGCCACGCGCGCCAGCTCGAAGACGGTGGTCGAAATCACGTCCCAGGTTTGGGATGTTCCACGCGCCACGGCGGAGAGCGGATCGAGGCGGTGGAATCCCCACGGACCGTCGCGGGCGATGGCGACGCCAAGGACGCCTTCGGTCTGGTCCCAACCAAAGCCGCTGGCCGAATTCACAGGGGCCGGCGTCGCTCGCAGCTGGATTGTGCGGCCGGCGCGCTCGACGTCGAAGGTCATCGGCACGTCGTAGCGATAGGCAAGATAGGATTTGAGATCGAAATAGCCGGGCAGGGTCCGGCCGTTGGCCGCGACGATCCTGTCGCCGATCTGGAACCCCGCCCGGGCAGCCGGACTTCCGCCTTCGACCGCCCCGACCTTGAACGGGCTGACCGCTTCGCCGACGGTGGCGAACAGCAGCGAAAACAATGCGGCGGCGAGGACGAAGTTGGCCAACGGGCCGGCGAATGAGATTGCCGCCCTTTGCCAAAGCGGTTTGAAAGGATGGTACCTGAGCTCGGCGCCCGCCCCTTCGCGGGCCACGATTCGGGTGCGCATCGCCTCCAGATCATTGATGTCGGGAACGCTGGCGACGGTCTCGTCGAGGGCGAAGCGAACATAGCCTCCAAGCGGGGCCCAGCCGATGCGCCATTCCACACCACGCCGGTCGCGCCAGGACGCCAGGGCGCGTCCGAACCCAATTGAGAACCGGTCTATGGCGACGCCGAACAAGCGGCCGGCGGCGAAATGGCCAAGCTCATGGACGGTGATGATCAGGGTGATCACCACCATCAGCGGCACGACCAGGAAGAAGGCGCTCTGCAGGAACCCGATCATGGCTGGCGGCATTTCCTCCCTGGTCCTCGCTGTGCCCTAGAAACGCGACATGACTTGGGCGGCGACGCGGCGGGCCGAGGCGTCGATGCTCTGCGCCCATTCGACCGCTTCTGAGGGATCGTCGACGCCGGCCAGCGCTTGCGCTCCATTCATCTCCTCAAGCGTCGCGGCGACCACGCCGGCAATATCGAGGAATCCCAGACGCTCGCCAAGGAAGGCGGCGACCGCGATCTCATTGGCGGCGCTCATCGCCGCTGGCGCGCCGCCGCCGGCCGCGAGCGCCTGGCGGGCCAAGGCGAGAGCTGGAAAGCGCCGCTCGTCGGGACGCTCGAAAGTCAGAGATCCGATCTCCGCCAGATCCAGGCGCGGAGCGTCCCAGGCGATTCGCTTGGGCCACGCCCAAGCGCAGGCGATCGGGGCGCGCATGTCAGGCGGACCCAACTGCGCCAAAGTCGAGCCGTCGGCATATTCCACCAGGCTGTGAATCATCGATTGCGGATGGATGACCACATCGACTTTGTCAGCGGTCATGTCGAAGAGATAGGCGGCCTCGATCGTCTCGAGCCCCTTGTTCATCATCGTCGCCGAATCGACCGAAATCTTCGCGCCCATGCTCCAGTTGGGGTGGGCCACGGCCTGGGCCGGCGTCGCCGCCCGCATGGCCTCCAGAGTCCAAGTGCGGAAGGGGCCACCCGATGCCGTGAGAATCAGGCGGCGCACAACCTGAGCGTTGGCGGGCTCAAGCACCTGAAAGATCGCCGAATGCTCGGAATCCACCGGCACCAGCTTGCCGCCGGCGGCGCGGACGATGGCCAGCAAGGCTGGGCCGGCGCAGACCAGGCTCTCCTTGTTGGCCAGGCCGATGGTCGAGCCGGCTCTGGCCGCGGCCAACGTCGGCGCAAGGCCCGCCGCGCCCACGATCGCCGACATCACCCAATCGGCGCCCTGCCCGGCCGCCTCCAAGATCGCCGACGCTCCAGCCGCGGTTTCAATCCCCGCTCCGTCGAGCCGATGGTTGAGTTCGTCAAGCAGCGACTCGTCTTCGATGACCGCCAGGCGGGGGCGCCAGCGACGGGCCTGCTCAGCCAGGGCGGCGGCGTTGCGGCCGGCCGTCAGGGCCAGGATATCGACGTCGGCGTCGGCCCGCTCAAGCAGATCGAGGGTCGACACGCCGACCGAGCCGGTCGAGCCCAGGATGACCGCGGTGCGCGCGACCATCAGTGCGCCCATCCGTAATGCACGACCAGCCTGGCGACCGCGAACGCCATGACCGCGAACATCAGGCCGTCGACCCGGTCGAGGAGTCCGCCGTGACCGGGGATGATGTCGCCCGAATCCTTGACCCCGAAGCGGCGCTTTAGCATCGATTCCCACAGATCACCGGCCATGGTCGCCAAGCCCCCAATGAAGCCGATCAGCGCCGCCCCAGCCAAAGACAGATGCATGAACGCCGCCGCGACGGCCACCGACGCCAGCGCCGCCGCGGCCAGACCGCCGACAAATCCCG
>DATBOH010000208.1:0-2683 GCA_036553915.1 Caulobacteraceae bacterium
ATCTGCGCTTCGCGGGCCTGCGGCGCGCCATCACCGCGAAGAGCGTCGATCTTGGCCCGCGCGCCAGGCCGTTCGTGGCCGGCCTCGCCGGGGTCATCGGGGCCGACGCCCTGGCCGGCTATGCGATCGAGATCCGCACCCTGCCCTGCCGGCTCAAGGTGGGCCGAAGGATCACGGTCCCGCGCGGGGCCCTGCCGCTGCGCCGGATCGCCGGGGTGTGGGCTGTGCCAGCCGCGATCAGCGACGGCATGACCAGCCGGGCCGGCTGGTTCGCCGTGGCCACCGCCCAGCCTGGCGTCACCGTGAGGTCGGCGCGGCTCAGCCGCGCGCCGCCGCCGGACGCCGACCCGGACTGGCCGCCAGCGCGTCTGCGGGCTCTCTCCCTGGGCGGGCGGCTGTTTGAGAACGTCCCGGCCGGCGTCGATCCGAGCCTGCCGCCGGCGCTTGCCGGGGCGATCGGCGAAGCGGTCTGGTGGCGCCATGGCCTTGGCCTCGATACCCGCCGCGGCGGGCTGTGGATCATGCCTGGCCCGCCGCCCTCCGGCGCCCCGCGCGCCCCAATCGGCGCCCCGCGCGCTCTTGTCTTGAAGCCCGCTTTGCCTTAGAGAGCCCGCCTTCGTCGCGGTCGCCTGGCCCAAGGCATGCCAGGGCGGCTCGCCTTGTCGATCCTTCAAGAGGACCTGAAATGCCCAAGCTGAAGACCAAGTCAGGCGCCAAGAAGCGCTTCAAGATCACCGCGACCGGCAAGATCAAGGCCGGAGTGGCCGGCAAGCGCCACCGCCTGATCAGCCACAATGGCAAATATATCCGCCAGAACCGTGGCACGAAGGTGATGAGCGAGTCCGACACGCGCATCATCTCCACCTATCTGCCGTACGGGCTCTGAGCCATGGCTCGCGTCAAGAGAGGCGTCACCGCCCACGCCCGCCACAAGAAGGTTCTGGAGCAGGCCAAGGGTTTCTGGGGCCGGCGCAAGAACACCATCCGGGCCGCCAAGGCCGCCGTCGACAAGGCCGGGCAATACGCCTACCGCGATCGCAAGGTGCGCAAGCGCAGCTTCCGGGCCCTGTGGATCCAGCGCATCAACGCCGCCGCCCGGGCCGAGGGCCTGACCTATTCGCGATTTAGCCACGGCCTCGAACTGGCCGGGATCGACATCGACCGCAAGGTTCTGTCGGACATCGCGGGGAACGACCCGGTCGCGTTCAAGGCCATCGCCGACAAGGTCCGCGCCGCCCTGGCCGCTTGAGGTCGACGGGAGGCGGCGGGCCTTTCCCTGCCGCCATCCCTTGCCTTAGGACTGCCAGCCGATGACCGACCTTTCCGCTCTCGAAGCCGAGCTTTCGCAGCGCATCGCCGCCGCCAGCGACCTCGCGGCCCTTGAGGGCGTGCGGGTCGCCGCGCTCGGCAAGACCGGCCAGGTCTCAGCCCTGCTCAAGGGGCTGGGAGCCATGAGCCCGGACGAGCGCCGCCTGCAGGGACCGCTCATCAACGGCCTGCGCGATCGCATCGCCGCCGCCATCGCCGGGCGCCGCGCCACCCTGGAGGCCGCGGCCCTGGACGCCGAGCTGGCCGCCGGGGCGCTCGACCTCTCCCTCCCCGCCCCGCCCCGCCGGCGGGGCTGCGTGCATCCGACCATGCAGGTGATGGACGAGATGATCGCCATCTTCGCCGACATGGGTTTCGGGCTCGCCGAAGGCCCGGATATCGAGGACGATTTTCACAACTTCACGGCTCTCAACTTCCCGTCCCGCCATCCGGCCCGGGAGCTTCACGACACCTTTTTCCTCGCCCCCGACGCCGAGGGCGAGCGCAAGCTGCTGCGCACCCACACCAGCCCGGTGCAGGTCAGGACCATGCAGCGGCTCAACGCCGCGCCGCCGCAGGCCTGGATCGCCGCCGGCCAGGCGCCGCCGATCCGCATCATCTCGCCCGGCCGCACCTACCGGCGCGACAGCGACGCCACCCACACCCCGATGTTCCACCAGATCGAGGGCCTGGTGATCGACCGCGACATCCACATGGGCCACCTGAAGTGGACCCTCGAACAGTTCGTCGCCCGCTTCTTCGAGATCGAAAACCTCGGCGTCCGCTTTCGCCCGCACCATTTCCCGTTCACCGAGCCCTCGGCCGAGATGGACATCCAGTGCGAGGTCGTCGACGGCGAAGTGCGTATCGGCGGCGGCCAGGAATGGTCCGAGATCGTCGGCTGCGGCATGGTCCATCCCAAGGTGCTGAAGAACTGCGGCATCGATCCCGATGACTGGCAGGGCTTCGCCTTCGGCTTCGGCGTCGACCGCCTCGGGCGCCTGAAGTACGGGATGCCGGATTTGCGCGACATGTTCGCCTCCGACAGCCGCTGGCTGGCCCACTACGGCTTCTCGGCCTTCGCCGATCCCAATCCGGCCTCGGGACTGAGCTGATGAAGTTCACCTTGAGCTGGCTGCGCGAACATCTGGCCACCGAGGCCAGCGTCGCCGCCGTGGCCGAGACCATGACCATGGCCGGGCTTGAAGTCGAAAAGCTCGAGGACCCGGCCGCGCGCCTGGCCGCCTTCAGCGTCGCCAAGGTGATATCGGCCGCCCCCCATCCCAACGCCGACCGCCTGCGGGTCTGCCAGGTCGAGACGATCGATGGCGCCAAGGAGATCGTCTGCGGCGCCCCCAACGCCCGCGCCGGCCTG
>DATBOH010000169.1:0-7713 GCA_036553915.1 Caulobacteraceae bacterium
ACAGAGGTGCATTTGCGTTCGGCCTCGCCGCCGATCAAATGGCCGGATTTCTATGGCATCGACATGCCCGATCGTGACGACCTGCTGGCCGCCCATCGCAGCTTGGACGAAATGACCCGTTTGCTTGAGGTCGACAGCCTCGGCTTCCTGTCGGTGGAGGGGCTGTACTGGGCCTTGGGCGCCGGCGCCCGCGACGCCGAGCATCCGCAATTCACCGATCACTATTTCACGGGAGAATATCCGACGCGGCTGCTCGACCGCGAGATCGCCGAAGGCCGCAACGAAAAGGTCGAGCGTCAACTCTCCTTCCTCATCGATGCCTGAGGGGCTCGCCGGCCGGATAGCCCTGGTGACCGGGGCCAGCCGCGGCATTGGCGCCGCGGCCGCCCTGGCGCTCGGCGCCGCTGGCGCCAAGGTGATCGCCACGGCCCGCACCCAAGGCGGACTCGAAGAGCTGGACGACGGCATTCGCGCCGCCGGCGGTCCGGAGGCGACGCTCGCCCCGCTCGACTTAATGAAGCCCGACGGCCTCGACCAACTGGGATTGGAAATCTTCCAGCGCCATGGCCGCCTCGACATCCTGGTTCACGCCGCCGGCATGCTTGGCGGTCTGACGCCGGTGGCGCATGTCTCGCCAGCGCTCTGGGATCGGCTGGTGAGCGTCAATCTCACAAGCGCCTATCGGCTGATCCGTTCGTTCGATCCACTGCTCAGGGCCTCCGACCGCGGGAGGGCGATGTTCATCACGCAGACGGGCCGCTCCGAACCCTTCTGGGGCGCCTATGCGGCAACCAAGGCGGGAATGGAAGCTTTGGTGCGCGCCTGGGCTGACGAAGTCGACGGCTCTCCCGCCCGCGCCATCCTCATCGATCCCGGCCCGACCCGGACGGCGCTGCGGCGTCAGGCCTTTCCCGGCGAAGACACCTCCCCCCTCGCCGATCCGACCGATATCGCCGTCATGGTCGTCGATCTTGCGGCCAGGTCTGGCGACCCGGGGCCGCCGACTGAGGTCGTCCGGTTCAGCGATTGGCGGGGTGCGCCCGCGGCCGCCTAGGAGCCTCGTCGACATAGGGGTTGCGGCCCGATTTGACGGTGAGCCGGATCGGCGTGCCCGGCAGATCGAAGCTTTGGCGCAGCGAATTGACAAGATAGCGCCGATAGCTGTCGGGCATCTGGCTTGCACGGCTGGCGAACATCACGAAGGTCGGCGGGCGGGCCTTGATCTGGGCGATGTACTTGGGCTTGATCCGGCGGCCGTCGACCGCCGGCGGCGGATGGCGCTCCATGGCCAGGCGCAGCCAGTCATTGAGATCCCGCGTGGCGACCTTCGTCGACCAATCGGTGTGCGCCTTGATCACCGCCGGCATCAGGCGATCCAGGCCTCTGCCCGTTTCGGCTGAAAGGGCCACCACAGCGGCTCCCCGCACTTGCGGCAAGGCGGTCCCGGCCCGCTCAACCAGAGCCTGCAACCGTTCGCCGGCGTTTTCGACCAGGTCCCATTTGGCGAGCACGAAAACGATTGCTCTGCCCTCGCGTTCAACCAGGTCGGCGATTTGCAGGTCCTGGGTCTCCAGCGCGCAGGTGGCGTCCATCACGACGATCGCCACTTCGGCCATGGTGAGGGCGCGGATGGCGTCCTGGACGGAGAGGCGCTCGAGGCCCGCTTCGACCTTGGCTTTGCGACGCAGACCGGCGGTGTCCACCAGGCGAATCGGGCGCCCATCCCACGCCCAATCAACGCCGACTGAATCCCTGGTAATGCCTGCCTCCGGACCGGTCAGCAGGCGGTCCTCGCCGACAAGCCGGTTGATCAGGGTCGACTTGCCAGCGTTCGGACGACCGACAATGGCGATGCGGATCGGTTTTGGGGGCGCCTCGTTAGCGCCCACGTCGTCCCCGGGCTCGTCCTGTTCCGGGATCTGGAGAACGGCCGCGTAGAGGTCGGCAAGGCCCTCGCCATGTTCGGCCGACAGCGGCACCGGGTCGCCAAGGCCAAGGCTGTGGGCTTCGAGCACCCCTGCCTCGCCGCCACGCCCCTCCGCCTTGTTGGCGATCACTACAACCGGCTTGCCGGAGCGACGCAGCTGAACGGCGAACTGGCGGTCGATCGGCGTGACGCCTTCGCGGGCGTCGATCACGAACAGCGCCACATCCGCCTCGGCGATCGCCTGTTCGGTCTGGCGGCGCATGCGGGCTTCGAGGCTGGCGTCGGAAACGTCTTCAAAGCCGGCGGTGTCAATCAGCTCTAGGTCCAGATCGCCGAGCCGCCCCTTGCCGAACCGACGGTCGCGCGTGACCCCGGGCCGATCGTTGACGATCGCCAGCCGCTTGCCGGCGAGGCGGTTGAAGAGGGTCGATTTGCCGACGTTCGGCCGTCCGACGATGGCCAGGCGCACGACGCCCCCTTAGCGAATGGCGATGAGCTGCGCCGATTCGCTCACCACATAGAGCATGCCGTTGACGGCGATCGGCCCGATCATGGCATCGACGCCCAATCTGAGGCTGCGCTCGACGGCCCCGGTCTTGGGGTTGAGGGCGACGGCCTCGCCGTGGCTGGAAACCGTTATCAGGCGATTTGAGGCCAGTATCGGCGTCGACCAATAGGCCGGTTTCTGCTTCTTCTTCAGATTGCGATTGAGGTTGACGATCCAATAGATCTGTCCGGCGTCGCGCGAGGCGCAGATCACTCGTCCAGAGTCATCGACAACATAGACTACATCGCCGGCCGGCCATGGCGTGGTGATGGCCGAGACCGGCAGAGTCCAGCGCACCTGACCGGTGCGCAGATCGACCGCCGCGAAGGTGTCAGAGTGGCTGACCGCATAGACGTCGGAACGAAAGATCACCGGCCGCCCGGGAATGTCGCGGATTTCCGAGAGCGCATTGGTGCGGTTGGCGCGCGACAGGCTGGCGTTCCACAGCTCCGCGCCGTTCGCGGCCCGCAGCGCCACCAGTTCGCCGGAGGCGAAGCTGCTGACCAGGGTGTCATTTTCCACCGCCGGACTGCTGGCGGCCAGGATCCGGGCCGGCTCTGTGAGCGCTTGGTAGGTCCAGATTTGGGCGCCGGTCACCGCGTCGTAGGCGAACAGCTCGTCATTGACATCTTCGGCGAAAACGCGGCCATCGACGACGGTGGGAGCGGCGTGCATCGGGGCATCGGTCACCGTCCGCCACAGCAGCCGGCCGGTGGCCGCATCCAGGGCCACCACTTCCCGAAAGCCGGAGGTGACGAAGATCTTGCCGTCGGCATAGGCGAGACCACCACCCCAGGCTTCGTGGTCACGCTTGGACTTAGGGGTGATGTTGGTGCGCCAGATCTGGGCGCCGCCAGCCGCGTCGTGGGCCGAAACGTCCGCTGCGCCGTCCATCACGAACAGCTTGCCGGCGACAGAGATGGGCGGGGCGGTGACGTGGTGTCGCCGCGACGAAGGCGCGCCGAAGTTTCGCCGCCAGGCGATTTCAAAATTGGGCGCGGCGTCGACATGCTCGATCGACTGGGCGAGATTTCCACCCGGCAACGGCCATTCGCTCTGCGGCGCCGGCGGCGGCAGAAAGAAGTCCTGGCCCTTGAGGGTGTCGGAGACCTTGAGCTGCTCGTTCTCGGCAATCACCGGAATGCGCACCCCGCGGGCCGCGGTTGACGCCTTGTGGCGGCCGTGGATCGGATTGATCGAGCCAATCTTCGAGATCGTCGAACAGGCGCCAAGCGCCAGGGTGGCCGCGGCGACGACGCTCAGACTGCGGATCGGACTCATTGCGTGGGATCGCCTTGGCTTGCGGTGGGCTGACCAGCGGATGGGTCCGACCCCCCGGTTGTCGGCAGAGTTTCGGGCTTTGGCGGCGGCAATGTGGCCGCGACCTTGGCGGCGGCCAGGATCGCCGGCGCCTCGCCGGCGTCAATCAGGGCGATAGCCGCCTGCGCCCTGGCCTGCATCGATTTGGTGACGCCTAGCGTCAGGGTGAGGGCATTGAAGTCGGCGCGCGCCTCGATGGTCTTGCCAGCCGCCAACTTGGCCACGGCCAAGGCCTCCCTGGCCTGCAGGTCGAACGGTTTGTTCTGGCCGATCAGGGCCGCAAGCCGGGTCTGAGTCTGGGCGTAGGGTGCGGTGTCGAGGAGCGCCAAGGCGGCGCGCAGACGCGCCAAGTCGGCGAGAATGGCATTGGGGGCGGCGCTCGCGGCCTTGTCGAGCAGCCCGGCGGCCTCGCTATCCTTGCCGGCGGCGAGGCGAATATTAGCCTGCTGCATCAGCGCCAGAGTGCGGTAGCCGGCCGGTCCTGACTTCGCGATCGGATCGAAATCGTTATAGGCGCCGGTCTGATCGCCCTGCGAAAGTTCGGTCAGCGCCTTGTCATAGGCAACCGATGCATTGGCGATGTTGCGAGCGGTCCAGGTTTGATAAAGCCACACGCCCAGGAAGGCGAGAATGACCGCCGCCAGCAGCGCCGCAAACCAGGGCCATGCGCGACGCGCAAAGGCTCGGTAGCGGTCGGAGCGAAGCTGCTCCTCGACCTCTTCGATAAAATCGACCACGAGTGTTTCGAAACTCCGGAGGGGCGGTTCGCCCAAGGGTGGGGGAACCTATCTTGGGCGCGGCCGCGCCGCAACGCGGACGCCCCGATGCCACAGGACGGGAGTTCGATCTAGCCCTTGGCCGAAACGGCGTAATAGGTTTCGGCGGCGCCCGGAAACGTTCCAGCCCTGACATCCTGAGCGTAGGCGCGCACAGCGCGGGCGATCTCCCCGCGCAGATCGCCGTACCGGCGGACAAATTTGGGCGTCCAATCGAACAGGCCCAGCATGTCTTCAGTGACCAGAATCTGGCCATCGCAGCCAGCCGACGCGCCAATGCCAATTGTAGGAACGGGCAGCAGGCGGGTGATTTCGCGCGCCAGAGGCTCGGCGACACCCTCGACAACGACGCAAAAAGCGCCAGCGGCGGCGGCAGCTTGGGCTTCGGCGATGACTTCGGCATGTTCGGTCTCAAGCCGGCCCCGGGCGCGGAAACCGCCATCGGTGAGAACGGACTGTGGCCTTAATCCGACATGGCCGATTACCGGCACGCCGCGGGCGGTCAGATAGGCGATGGTTTCGGCCACGTGGGGACCGCTTTCGACCTTGACCGCGCCGGCTCCAGTTTCCTTCAGAATGCGGGCGGCATTGGCGTAGGCCTCCTCCGGAGCGCCTTCATAGGTCCCAAACGGCATGTCCACGGCCACCAGGGCCCGATGGCTGGCGCGCATCACCGCTTTGCCATGCAGGATCATCATCTCGAGCGTGACGCCGACCGTATTGGGCAAGCCATGCAGCACCATGCCAACGGAATCACCGACCAGAATGAGGTCGCAGACCTCGTCCAAGAGCTCCGCCATTGGGGCGGTGTAGGCCGTCAGACAAACGAGCGGTTCGCGGCCCTTGCGAGCGGTGATGCGTGGGGCGGTGATCCGCCGATTTTCGCGATGGGCCGACATGCAGGGCTCCAGAAATCAGAAATCACGGACGGCGCGGGCGACGGCGAAGCCGATCGCGGCCAGGGCCATGAAGGCCGACATCCACAATATCTCGCCGTTGACCTGCAACCCGCCGGGAAGGACGTGAGCCAGCGTCACATCGGTCCAGTTTACCTCGACGTTGGGCGCGTAATGTTGGCTGAGGCCTTCAAGGCGCGGAATAACGCCGTAGCCCATCAGCTGAATGGCCGCGACCAGGCCGCCAGCCAGGCCCAATCCGCCAATCAACAGGTTGCGGAATGTCCAGCCGCGCTCGAGCCTGTCCTCCACCCGTTGAGCGAACAACTCGGCGTCGGCGAAGACTGGATGCTCGCCGAACAGTCGATCGAGATCCATCTCGAAAGTCCTTTCAGCCATGCGCCTGCGACTCCAACCGGTCGGCTGTCGGCGCAAGTCGGCGCCGGAGTTTATCCATACCACGTTTGACATGGGATTTTACCGTTCCCAGTGGTGTGTCCAGGGCGGCGGCCGTCTCGACGTGCGAGAAGCCGGCCCCGTAGCACAATGAAACGCAGAGCCGCTCCGGTTCGCTCAGACTTGCCAGAGCGATGTCCAAATCGATGGCGACGCCCGGATCGGGAGGAGGACCGTCGGCGAGCTCGGGCGTCTCGACGATGAGCCGTTCGCGGCCCACTCGGCGCCAGCGGCGAGCGTAGGCGCGGGCGGCGATTCGTTTGACCCATGCCTGAAAGGTCCCATCGCCTCGGAACTCGGTGATCTGCTCGAAGGCGGCTAGGAACGCGTCCTGGGCCAGGTCGTCGGCCAGATCCGGAGCGGCGCCCATCCGGCGCAGGAGGGCGCGGACCGCCGACCCGTGCCGGCGGACCAACTCGCCAAAGGCTTGCCGATCGCCGGCGACGGCCAGGGCGGCCAACTCCACATCGTGCAGCGCGGCGCGAACCGGATCTGACACGGCGTACCCCTTCTGAAACGCGGTTCCCCTACCCGGCCTAGGGCGTCACGGTCGGGGTTCTGGCCCGCTCAGTCGGCGTCTTCGGGGCCATGGCCCAGAGAATGAGATGGGCGATGCCGATCATTCCCGGGATGGCGCCGGCCCCGGCGACACATCCGCCCACGATCGCGGCGGCTTCGTCGCTGGCGCTGGCCAGGCCATACCAAAGACCGTAGCCGAGGCCGCACAAACCGATCCCGATGGCGATCATGACGATGGCGCGACGAAGGTCCTGTTCGCGCGGCGCCACGATTGGGCGGGCAACCGGAAGATCGGCCTGCAAGGCGGCGACCATATCCGGCGATACCGGCTGACCCTTTTCATAGGCGACGCGAAGGACATCCTGCATGTTCTTCCGTTCCCGGTAGCGCATGTAGCGCGGCCCGAGGATAACCGCGGCAAGAAATAGCCAGAACACGACGACCGCAATCATGCCCGTGATTTCGCCGATCATTTGAAAATCTCCCGATATTTCGCCGCGGTCAGAACCGCCCCTTCGCAGCTCTAGTAGACTCTACACCTCCCAACGGATGCGATGATGGAGATGAATTCTTTGTAAGATGGCCTTGGCTTGCCCTGCGCTTCGGCTTCGGAGAGCCGGCCAGGCTGGCCGTATTCGAAAAATAGGAACCCGTCATGGCCATGCAGGAAGTGTCCATCCCGACTCCCGATGGCGCCGCGCGCGCCTTCACCTTCACGCCGGAAGGAGACGGCCTCTGGCCGGCCGTGATCTTTTTCATGGATGCGCCGGCGATCCGACCTGCCCTATTCCAGATGGCCGAACGCTTGGCCTCACATGGCTATTTTGTGCTCCTGCCCGACATGTTCTGGCGAGCCGGCGACTATGGCCCGATCGACATAAAAAGAGTGTTCAACGACGAGGCCGCCCGCCGCGACCTGTTCGGCCGACTGATGGGCTCGACCAACCCGGAAAAATCGATGCGCGACACCGGCGCCTTCATAGCCTGGCTGGACCATCAGCCACGAGCCGATACCCGTAAGATCGGCTGCACGGGATATTGCATGGGCGCGGCAATGGCGTTGCGGGCGGCCGGGACGTTCCCCGACCGGATCGCCGCGGTCGGTGGCTTCCATGGCGGGCGCGTGGCCACCGACGAGCCGGACAGTCCGCATCTTCTGGCGCCGAAGATAAAGGCGACCGTTCTGATCGCTGGGGCCGACGAGGATGCAGGCTTCCCGCCAACACAAGCCGATCGGCTGCGCGAAGCGCTCTCCTCCGCCGGGGTCGCCAA
>DATBOH010000183.1:0-10496 GCA_036553915.1 Caulobacteraceae bacterium
TGCGCGGCCTTGTGATCAAGGGCTGACGTGTTGGCCGTCGGGAGGCATACTAGCTGGGCAGTCAACAAACGCCGAGTTCAAGTCCGACGAGACGCATCACCCTGATCGTCGCCATGGCCCATCCTGTGCGAGCCTTTTCGGCGTCGCGCGCGCCGACACCATCACCATTGCTTGCGCCTCTCCGAACGGGGGTGACGAGGAGCGGGCCATCCTGGACACACGGGGCTTTGTGACGGCGCCGGCCGAAAAAGGCGGCCGCCGGTATCAGGCGCGGGTGACCGATGACGTGATCGATTACGTTGTCGATCGCCAGCCCTACGAGAGCACCGAACATCGCATCGACCGCCGGACCGGGACCGACCACCTGACGATCTTCTCCTACCGATTCAACGAGCGGACCTATGCCAAGCGGATCTGCCGAAAGGTCTCGACGTCAGACAACGCGTTCTAAGCCGACAGGCCGCAAAGCGCCTTTAGGCCAAATTCGCCGTGCTCTCCGCGCATCATTACCGGCTCGTAAGTGGACGGGCGGAAATTAGCCGCTAGTGGTGTGGCCAAATCTTTTCCGGGGGAACACCCAAGATGACGTCGTTGAAGCGCGCCCGCGCCCTGCTCCTGGCCGCCGCGCCGCTGTTGATGGCGGCCGCCGCCGCCCACGCCGCCCTGCCGCGCTTCCCGCAGCCCTATGGCGAGCGGATCGTGTTTGTCGCCGACGGCAATCTGTGGAGCGTCGGCAAGGCCGGCGGCGAGGCCGAGCGCCTGACCAGCGCCCCCGGCCAGGACATGTTCCCGCGCGTTTCTCCGGATGGGCGCTGGATCGCCTATACCGAGGCCAGCCATGCCGGCACCGACATCTGGGTGATTCCGGCCGCTGGCGGCGCGGCGCGGCGGCTGACCTATCACCCCACCGTCGAGGCCGGCACCGGCGGCCGCCACGGCCCCGACAACATGGTCGTCACCTGGACGCCGGATTCGCAGTCCGTGGTCTTTCTGACCAAGCGCGACCAGTGGAACGGCTGGATCCAGGATCTCTACAAGGTTCCAGTGGCCGGCGGCGCGCCGGTGAAGATGCCGATCGACAGCGCCGTCGGCCTGCTGAGCTACGCCCCTGACGGCCACACCATCGCCTACAACCGCATCTTCCGGAATTTCCGCACCTGGAAGCGCTATAACGGTGGTCTGGCGCAGCAGTTGTTCAGCTATGATTTCGACAGCCGCAAGCTCGAGCAGCTCACCGACTGGTCGGGCACCAACACCTCGCCGATGTGGTACGGGCGCAAGATCTATTATCTGTCGGATCAGGACGCGCACCGCCGCGCCAACCTCTGGGTGCTCGATCTCGACAGCCACCAGAGCCGTGAAGTGACGCACTTCACCGACTACGACATCGATTTTCCGGCCCTGGGCGGCGATGCGATCAGCTTTCAGCAGGGCGGCAAGCTGTGGCTCCTCGACCTGCCCGGCGAGACCCTGCGCGAGGTTTCGGTGAGCATCCCGGATGACAACACCCGCCTGCGCACCAGGGTGGCGGCGGTCAAGGACCAGATCCGTCCCACCGACATGGCGCAGCAAGCCGATTTCGCCCTCGCCCCGAACGGCAAGCGCACGCTTTTCTCAGCCCGCGGCGACATCTTCAGCGTGCCGACCGAGGAGGGCGCGACCCGCGATCTCACCGGCACCGAGGGCGCCGACGAAGACCATCCGGCGTGGTCGCCGGACGGCAAGCTTGTCGCCTACACCACCGACGCCAGCGGCGAACAGCAGATCGCGGTGCGCCCGGCCGAGGGCGGGCCCGAGCGTCAGCTCACCCACTTCGCCGATGGCTATCTCTATGGCCCGACCTTTTCACCAGACGGCAAGGCGCTGGCGTTTTCCGACGGGGCCCACAAACTGTGGTGGGTCGGGACCGATGGCGGCGCGCCGCGCCAGATCGCCCAGGACAAGTTCGGCGAGATCCACGACCAGGCCTTTTCACCCGATAGCCGCTGGGTCGCCTTCAGCATGACGGCCACCAACCGGCGCCGCGATCTCTATCTCTACAGCATCGCCAGCGGCGTGCTGACCAAGCTTGGCGATGGCTCGGCCATCGATGGCGCCCCGGCCTTCTCGCCGGATGGCAAATATCTCTACTTCGTCTCCAGCCGGCACGAGAACGAGGTCCCCTCGGATGTCGATTTCGACTTCGCCGTGCTGAAATCGGCCGGGGTCTACGCCGTGCCGCTGGCCGCGGACACGGCCTCGCCGATGGCCCCCCGGTCCGACGAGGCTGACGCTCCCGGCGACAGTTCGAAGGCCGAGGCTGACAAGGACAATGCGGCCGGCAAATCCGACAAGCCGAAAGCCGGCAAGCCCGACAAGACCATCGCGCCGATCCGCGTCGACCTCCCGGGCCTGATGGCGCGCGCCGTCGCCCTGCCGATCGATCCGGCCAACATCGCCCAGATCGACGCCCGCGAGGACAAGCTCTTCTATCTGACCCAGCCGCTGGCCACCGTCGCCGGATCGCTGAATGGCGAGAAGGCGGCCCTGCACTACTACGATTTCAAGAAGCGCAAGGACGTCACGGTCACCGAAGACGTCGACGCCTATTCGCTGTCGAACGACGGCCAGAAGGTGCTGATCCGCCACGACAAGGACTACACCGTCCTGGAGGCCAAGGCCGACGCCGCCAAGGACGCCGACAGCGTCAAGAAGCTCGACCTGGCGCACCTGCAGATGCTGGTCGATCCGCGCGCCGAATGGGGCGAGATGTTCGACAACGCCTGGCGGCTCGAGCGCGACCTGTTCTTCTCCACCGCCATGAACGGCCAGGACTGGAAGGCCGTGCATGACAGCTACGCCCGGCTGCTGCCGACGCTGGGTTCGCGCGAGGACCTCAACTGGCTGATCGGCCAGATGATCGGCGAGATCTCCAACTCCCACACCTATGTCGGTGGCGGCGACGATGGCGATACGACGCCCAAGACCCGCGCGGCGCTGCTCGGGGCCGATTTCGCCCTCGACCCGGCGTCACGGCGGTATCGGATCGCCGCCATCCTGCCGGGCGACAACAGCCGCGACGACTATCGCAGCCCGCTCGGTCAGCCGGGCCTGGCGGTGAAGGCCGGCGACTACCTGCTGGCCATCGACGGCGTCGAGCTCCTGGCCCCGACCGATCCCGACGCCTTGCTGCAGCTGGCCGATCCAAGCACCACCGTCGATCTGACCATCGCCGATTCGCCCAATGGAGCGCGCCGGCATGTCGTGGTGACGCCAGTGGCCGCCGAGCTCAGCCTGCGCGAAACCGCCTGGATCGCCCACAATCGCGCCCTGGTCGACAGGCTCTCCGGCGGCCGCATCGCCTATGTTTATCTCTCCGACATGGGCAATCTGGGATTGCAGCAGTTCACCCGGCAGTTCTACGCCCAGCTCGACAAGCAGGCGATGATCGTCGACGACCGCTGGAACGGCGGCGGGTTCATCGCCCCCTTCGCGTTGGAGCGCCTGCGCCGGGTCCTGACCGCCCTCGACGCCAACCGCGAGCACGCCCCGCAGACCGAGCCCGAAGAGGTGTTGAACGGACCCAAGGTGACGTTGCTCAATCACTGGTCGGCGTCGGACGGCGACATCTTCCCGTACCTGTTCCGCGCCTATGGCCTCGGCAAGCTGGTCGGCACCCGCTCCTGGGGCGGGGTGCGCGGCATTCGCGGCGACTGGCAAATGCTGGATGGCGGCTACATCACCATTCCGGAACAGGGCTTCTATGGTCCCGACGGCCAATGGGCGGTGGAGAACCACGGCGTCGATCCGGATATCGAGATCGAGAACCTGCCGGCCGACCTGCTGGCTGGCCACGACGCCCAGCTCGAGACGGCGGTTTCGCTGTTGCTCAAGGAGCTTGAGGGTCGGCCGACCGGCCTGCCGGCGCCCCCGCCGCTCTTGCCGGCCTATCCGGCCAGCGGCATCGTCGCGCCCAAGCCCTAGATCGGGTTCCGGGCGATCAGCCGCCGGGCGATGATGATCCGCTGCATTTCATTGGTGCCCTCGCCGATGATCAGCAGCGGCGCATCGCGATACAGCCGCTCGATCGGGTAGTCCTTGGAATAGCCATTGGCGCCGAAGATGCGCATCGCCTCTCCGACCACCTCGGCGGCGGTCTCGGTGGCGAACCACTTGGCCATGCCGGCCTCAAGATCGACGCGGCCGCCGGCGTCATAGGCGCGCGCCGCATCCTCGACCAGCAGCTCCGAGGCCCGGGTCTTGGAGGCCATTTCGCCGAGCTTGAGCTGGATCGCCTGGTGTTCGGCGATCGGCTTGCCCATGGTCTTGCGCTGCTGGGCGTAGGCCACCGATTCCCGCAGCGCCCGTCTGGCGATGCCGACGCCGCGGGCGGCGACGTTGACGCGGCCGATCTCCAGGCCGCCGGTGGCCATCAGGAAGCCCTTGCCCTCCTCGCCGCCGACCAGGCTGAGCGCCGCGTCGCAGCGATAGCCGGAAAAGCCGATCTCGCCGGTATCGATGCCTCGGTAGCCGAGCTTGGGCAGCTTGCGTCCGCGCTGAACGCCGGGCAGCTCGGCCCCGGTCTCGGGATCGCGGGTCGGAACGATCAGCATCGTCATGCCGCGGTGGCGCGGGCTCGCCTGAGGATCGGTCTTGACCAGCAAGGCCAGGACATCGCCCTCGATGGCGTTGGTGATCCACAGCTTGGCCCCGTCGACGACATAGGCGTCGCCGTCGCGCCGGGCGAGGGTGCGAATCCCCTGAAGATCGGTGCCGGCGTCGGCCTCGGTGAGGCCAAGGCCGCCGCGCAGTTCGCCGGTGGCGAACCTTGGCAGCCAGTGCGCCTTCTGGGCTTCGGTGCCGAACTTCTGGACGATCATGGCCATCATCAGATGGCTGTTGAAGAAGCCGGTGAGGCTCATCCATTCTTCGGAGATGCGGGCCACGATGCGGCTGTAGGTCAGGGCCGAAAGGCCAAGCCCACCCCATTGCGGATCGATCAGGGCCCCGTAGAGGCCCATTTCGCACATGTCGGCGACCAGCTCGCGCGGGTATTCGTCGGCTTCCTCGAACTTCGCCGCCACCGGCGCAACCTTGCGCTCCAGCCAGCGATCGATGGAATCGAGCAGGGCCCGCTCGTCGGCCTCGGTTACGGACATCAATAGGTCCCCAGGCGATCTTCGACGGCGTGGCCGCGGGCCGGAATCAACATGTCACGCTTGAAGGTGCAGATGACCTCGCCGCGCTGATTGCGGCCGGTCGTGGCGATGCTGACGATGCCCTGGCCGGGCCTGGATTTCGACGGGCGCTTGGCCAGCACCTGGCTCTCCGCATACAGGGTGTCGCCGGCGAATACCGGAGCGGTGAAGCGCACCTCGTCCATGCCGAGATTGGCGACCGCCTTTTGCGAGCAGTCGCTGACGCTCATGCCGATCAGCAGCGCCAGGGTGTAGGTGCTGACCACCAGGTTGCGGCCGAACTCCGTGCCGGCCCCGTATTCAGCGTCAAAATGCAGCGGGTGGGTGTTCAGGGTCAGCAGGGTGAAGAGGTGGTTATCGGACTCAAGCACCGTCTTGCCAGGGCGGTGCTCATAGACGTCGCCAACCTGGAAGTCCTCATAGTGGCGGCCAAAGGTCTCGCGATAGCGCTGCGGGCCGATCTCGCGCCAGTTCTGGACCATCAGCCGACCAGCGCGCCGAGGTGGTCGGAGCCGCCGGCGGCAAGCAGGCCCTTGCCGGGCACGTGATTGATTTCCAGCCGCACCCCGTCCGGGTCCTCGAACAGCACCGAATAATAGCCGGCGGCCCATTCATCGTCCTGCGGCGGATGGACGATGGTCGCGCCAAGTTCGACCAGAAAGGCGTGCGCCTCATCGACCTCCTCACGCTCGCGAGCCCGGAAACACACATGGTGCAGGCCGACCGCGCCCTGCTCAAAGCGCTTGCCGGCGTGCTCGGGGGGGGCGGAGCGAACCCCAAAGCCGGTGCGTCCGCCGACGCAATAATAGGCCCCCGCGGCGTCCAGAACCGGCTTCAGGCCCAGGAACGGCAGCAGCCGACGGTAAAACTGCCGCGACCGGGCGAAGTCTCCGGCGGTGATGAACACATGCGCGACGCCGTTGACTTCCATGACTGCCTTTCGCGCGCCCGAGGTTGGCGACGTCCTTACGCCGCCAACCCCCGAGGCGGCAATTGCTTCAGCCTTCGCCGCTAACCTCGACCGGCAGGGGCTCGAGCGGGCTGACCTGGCGATAGACAAAGCCGGCGGCGATCGCGCCGACGAACGGCGCGGTCCAGAACAGCCATAGCTGTTGCAAGGCCCATCCACCCTCGAACAGGGCCGGCCCCAGGCTGCGCGCCGGGTTCACCGAGGTGTTGGTCACCGGGATGCTGATCAGGTGGATGAGGGTCAGGCACAATCCGATGGCCAAGGGGGCGAAACCCCGCGGCGCCGAGCCGTGGGTCGAACCCATGATCACGAACAGGAAGCCAAAGGTCATCACCGCCTCGCACACCGCGCAGGCGAGCAGCGAATAGTGGCCAGGCGAGTGCTCGCCATAGCCGTTGGAGGCGAATCCGCCGGCCATGTCGAAGCCAGCATGGCCGCTGGCGATCACACAGAGCACCGCGGCCGCCACGATCGCTCCCAGCGCCTGGGCGACGATGTAGGGGATGATGTCGCGGGCCGGAAAGCGGCCGCCGGCCCAAAGGCCGACCGTCACGGCCGGATTGAAATGCGCCCCCGAGACGTGCCCGACCGCATAGGCCATGGTCAGGACGGTCAGGCCGAAGGCCAGGGCGACGCCGGCGAAACCGATGCCGAGATTGGGAAAGGCGGCGTCAAGAACCGCCGCGCCGCAGCCGCCCAACACCAGCCAGAAAGTGCCGATGAACTCGGCCACGAGACGATTGGTCAGCTTCATTTTCTTTGACCTCCCCGGGCGTTCATGGCCCGTGACAGCGGAGCCTGACAGGTTTCTGGGTTCCGGCAAGTCTGGCCCAGCTTCGGCGCGCCGCGGCGGCTTTACGCGCGCGGCCCCGACACGGCATAAGGCGCCCGCAAGGAGTTACCCGATGCCGCTCGACGCCGCCGCCAAGACCTTCCGGTGGGAAGACCCGCTCGATCTCGCCTCCCGCCTCACCGAGGACGAGCGGATGATCGCCGAGGCGGCCCGCGCCTACGCGCGCGAAAAGCTGCTGCCGCGGGTGGTAAGCGCCTTCGCCGACGAGCGCTTCGACCGCGAGATCATGACCGAGATGGGGGCGCTCGGATTCCTCGGCGCGACCTTGCCGGAGGAATACGGCGGAGCGGCTGTCAGCCACGTCGCCTATGGGCTCATCGCCCGCGAGATCGAAGCCATCGACAGCGGCTATCGCTCGGCGATGAGCGTGCAGTCTTCGCTGGTCATGTACCCGATCCATGCCTTCGGCTCCGAGGCGCAGAAGCGCCGCTGGCTGCCGGCCATGGCGCGCGGCGAGGCGGTCGGCTGCTTTGGCCTCACCGAGCCGGACGGCGGCTCCGATCCGGGCGCGATGCGCACCGCCGCCGTGGCGGCCAAGGGCGGCTTTGTGCTGAACGGCGCCAAGATGTGGATCACCAATGCGCCGATCTGCGATGTCGCCCTGGTCTGGGCCAAGCTCGATGGCCAGATCCGCGGCTTCCTGGTCGAGCGCGGCGCGTCCGGTTTCACCACCCCGACGATCGGCAACAAGCTGTCGCTGCGCGCCTCGGTGACCGGCGAGATTGCGCTCGCCGATGTGTTCGTGCCGGAAGAGGCCATCCTGCCCGGCGTTTCGGGCCTGCGCGGACCGTTCTCCTGCCTTAACAAGGCCCGCTATGGCATCGCCTGGGGAGCCATGGGGGCGGCGGAATTCTGCCTCCACGCCGCCCGTGACTACACCCTCGGGCGCACGCTGTTCGGCCGGCCGCTGGCGGCCCGGCAACTGGTGCAGAAGAAGCTCGCCGACATGGCCACCGAAATCGCCCTCGGCCTTGAAGGCGCCCTGGCGCTCGGCCGGCTGATCGATGCCGGCGCTTTCGTCCCCGAAGCTATCAGCCTGATGAAGCGCAACAACTGCGGCAAGGCCCTAGAGATCGCCCGCATGGCCCGCGACATGCATGGCGGCAATGGCATCAGCGGCGAGTATCATGTGATGCGCCACGCCATGAACCTCGAAACCGTCAACACCTATGAGGGCGCGCACGATGTCCACGCCCTGATCCTCGGCCGGGCGATCACCGGCGAAAACGCCTTCTGAGGATGGCGGGGGGAAGGATGACGGCGGCGGCCGGAGGCAGGCCCGCCTCGGTCACCCTGGTGGTGCTGGCTTCGGCGGCCGGTCTCGCCTTCGAGTGGTACGACTTCTTCGTCTTCGGGACCCTGACCCCGATCATCGCCCGCAATTTCTTTTCCGGCCTGTCATCCACCGCCGGCTTGCTCGCCGCGCTGGGCCTGTTCGGGGCCGGATTCTTCTTTCGGCCGATCGGAGCGCTGATTTTCGGCCGCCTTGGCGATGTCGCCGGCCGCAAGGGGGCCTTTCTGATCACCATGTCGCTGATGGGCGGCGCGACCGTCGCCATCGGCCTCTTACCGACCTATCCCCAGGTCGGCGTCATCGCCCCGCTGCTGCTGGTCTTGATGCGGATCATCCAGGGAACCGCGCTGGGCGGCGTCTATGGCGGGGCGGTGATCTATGTCGCCGAGCACGCCCCGCCCGGCCGGCGCGCCACTCTGACCAGCACCGTCCAGGCCTCGGCGGCGGTCGGCCTGATCGCCGCCCTGGGGGCGGTCTTGGGGGCGCGCCTCTTGGTCGGCGACGCCAGCTTCGGCGCGTCCGGCTGGACCGGCGGCTGGCGCATTCCGTTTCTGCTGTCGGCCGGCCTGCTGGCGATCTCGCTCTGGATGCGCCTGTCGCTGGCCGAAAGCCCGGTGTTCGCAGCCTTGGAAGCGCGCGGCGAGGCCAGCCGCACACCCTATCGCGACGCCTTCGGTCAGTGGTCCAACGTCAAGACAATCCTCGCCGCCCTGGTGGCGATCATGAGCGCTCAGGGCGCGGCCTGGTATCTCGCCTTCTTCTATGCCGAGCAGGTGTTCCTGGAGCGGTTCCTGAAGCTCCCCGCCAAGACCGGCGAGCAGCTTCTCATCCTCATGACCCTGGCCAGCGGGCCGCTCTATGTCTTCTTTGGCTGGCTGTCCGACAAGGTGGGACGCAAGTGGGTGATGTGGGGCGGCATGACATTGGCGCTCGTCGCCTATTTCCCAGCCTTCCACGCCATGACCCATTTGGCCAATCCGGCGCTGGAGCGGGCCCAGCGCGCCGCCCCGGTTGTCGTCTGGGCCGATCCATCCCGCTGCTCCCTGCAGTTCGATATCACCGGCAAGGCTCGCTATGTGACCTCCTGCGACCTGGCCAAGAGCGCGCTCGCCAACGCCGGGGTTTCCTACGCCAACATCGCGGCCCCGGCGGGAACAGTGGCGATGGTGCGCATCGGCGGCGCCGTCGTCGCTTCGCGGGAAGCTGGCGGCCTCGTCCCGGCGGCGGCCAAGGCGGTGGCCGCCCAAGTCCAGAGCCAGGTCGGCGCGGCCCTGGCGGCGGCCGGCTATCCGGCCAAGGCCAATCCGGCGGAGGTGGATTTCTGGGGGCTGCTCGGCGTGCTGATGGTGTTCGTCATCGCCTGCACCGCCCTTTATGGCCCGATCGCCACCGCCCTGGTTGAGTTGTTCCCGGCCCGCATCCGCTACACGGCTCTGTCGCTGCCCTATCACGTCGGCACTGGCTGGGTTGGCGGCTTCGTGCCGGTGACCGCCTTCGCCATCGTCACCGCCACCGGAGATATCTACGCCGGACTCTGGTACCCGTTCGTGTTCACGGCGATCAGCGTCTTTACTCTGCCGTTCCTGATCCCCGAGACGCGCGGCCGGGCGATCTAGGCTCTTACCGCCCGACGCCCGACCGCCTCGCCCAGCCAGATAGCCGAAAAGGCGATGGCCAGGGCGGTCAGGCACAGAACAAGGGTGTGATGCTCGCCGCCGGGCGATTGGGTCGACAGATAGATGGCGCTCGGCAGCGTCAGGGTCTCGCCGGGAATGGCGGCGACGAAGGTGATGGTGGCCCCGAACTCGCCCAGAGCGCGGGCGAATCCCAGCACCGCGCCGGCGATGACGCCCGGCGCCGCCATCGGCAGCGTCAGCCGCGTGAAGCGGGCCCACGGCGAGGCTCCGAGCGTGCGGGCGGCGTCGGTCACCTGCGGATCGATGGCCTCGATCGCCTGGCGGATCGGCCGCACCATCAGCGGAAAAGCCATGACGCCTGCCGCCAGGGCCGCGCCGGTCCAATGGAAGGCGAGCCTCACCCCCAGGCGCGCCAGCACCGCGCCAATCGGTCCCTGCTGACCAAACAGAAACAACAGCAGATACCCGGTCGCCACAGGCGGCAGCACCAGCGGCAGGTGAATGAGGCCGTCGAGGAGCGCCAGGCCCGGGATCTTGCGGCTGGCCAGGACCTGGCCGGTCAGGA
>DATBOH010000189.1:0-3527 GCA_036553915.1 Caulobacteraceae bacterium
GCGATCGGGTCGTAGTACTCCGCCTTGATGCCGCTGAGGTTGGCGGTCAGGTCGAGGTTGTCGACCGGCTCCCACTCGATGCGCGCCTCGACACCATAACCGCGCATGTTGGCGGCGTTGGCGGTGTCGAAGCTGTCGGTGAACGGATTGTCGTAGAGAAGCTGCGCGTGCTTGACGTCCTCGTAGAAGGCGGTGGCGTTGATCCGCAGGCGCCGGTCGGGCGTCTCGGCGCGGAAACCGGTCTCGAAAGACCACATCGTCTCGGGCCCGAAGGCGTTGAAGTCGATCGGGTTGGCCCCGGTCAGACCATTCCAGCCGCCGCCCTGGAATCCGCGGGTGGCGGAGGCGAACACCATCAAGTCCGGATCGACCTGATAGGAGAGGACGATGCGCGGGGTGAACTCGCTGGCGTCGAGGTGGGTGCTGTTGCCGGCGGCGTTGATCTGGGCCGTCGTGTAGCCTGACCCGGGCCCGTTGTTGGGCATCGCCCAGGCCCGCTTGACCTCGTGCGTGTAGCGCCCGCCCAAAGTCAGGGTGAGCTGGGAAGTGATCTTGTAGTCCCCTTGAGCGTAGGCGGCGATGGAGCTGGTGTCGTTCTTGACGAACTGATCGTTCAGAGCAAACGGCCCAGCGATGCCAAGAAGATTGAGAACCTGCCCGTAGTTGTTCCTGTTCGACTCGTAGAGATAAAACGCCCCAACGGTATAATTCAGCCTATCGCCAACATCGCCATTCCACTTGATCTCTTGCGTGTACTCAGTGCTGCGGAACGACTGGGCCAGGGCAATCATGCCGGTCGGGACGGTGTCGAACGGAATCAGCGGGAAGGTGCCCAGGGCGAAGTCGGCGCCTGTGTGCTGATCCAGGCCGCGGAAGCCAGTGATGAAGTTGAGGGTGCCGGCGCCGAACGAGGCCTTGATGTTCGAGGTCGCTCCCCAGCTTCTCACCAGCACGCCCTGACCGTAGTTGCGCTTGTCGCCGGTCAGGAAGGGGGCGAGGGCGCCGCCCTCCGTGGTGAATCCGGAATAGGAAATCCGGTCGGTTCCGTTGGCGCCGCCGCTGGCCGAGGGCTGGTTGAGCAGGTTGGCCGAGTTGTTGTGCTCATAGTCGGCCGACAGATCCCACTGGATGTTCGACATTCCGCTCGGCTTGAGCGTCACCGCCTCGCGCACGCCGTAGTTCTTGGTCGCGTTCAGGGTCTGGTGGGTGGTCACATCCTGCACCCAGCCATCATCGTGGATAAAATAGGCCGAGGTGCGGGTCAGGATCTCGTCGCTCAGGGGAATGTCGACCGATCCGTGGCCGGAGAACCGGTTCCATGAGCCGTAGCTGAGATCAGCATCCCCGCCGAAGATCTGGCCCGGCTTCTGCAGGGTGACCAGGATGGCTCCGCCGGTGGAGTTCCGGCCGAACAGGGTGCCTTGCGGTCCGTTCAGGACTTGCACCTGCGAAGCACCGAACAGATTGAAATTGTTGGCGTTGACCCGGGCGACATAGATGTCGTCAACATACAGGCCCACCTGAGGCTCGAAGGTAGGGAAGGACTGGGTCTGTCCCAACCCGCGCACGTAATAGACGTTGGCCGATCCCTGTCCGACGTTGTTGGCCGCGAACATGTTGGGCACCAGCCGGCCGAGATCGACGCCGGCGTCGATCTGCTGGATCGCCAGGCTGTTGGCGGAAAAGCTGGTCACCGCCAGCGGCACCTTCTGCAGGTTCTCGCTGCGCCGTTCGGCGGTCACCACCACCTCCTGGAGGCGGGTCGGATTCTGGTTCGCGGCCGGAGTGGCCGCGGCCTGGGCGAACGCGGCCGACGCGGCGGACAGCGTCGCAAGCGACACCGCAACGCCCAACAAACTCCGATTGGTCATCACAATTCCCCTCCAGCGCGCGGACTCCGCAAGGTCCGCGGGCGACTCTGTTTAAATGACATGTTTATATAACATTAAGAGCTTTGCAATCGGTCGGCCGCTGAGGGGCCGCAGACGATCGCTTTCGCCGCCTGGTGCTGCATTTGGGACACGCATGGCGCGCCCCGAACGGCGCCGTCAGACCTCGATCAGTTCGATCAATTCGCCGGAAAATCCGATCATGGTCGCGGCGCGGCGACCGTGGAGCGGGGCCACGGCGGCGCGAACCGGCGGCGTCAAGGCGCGACTCGCCATTCTGGCGAAGGCCGGGCATTCGAAGGATACCAGCGCCAGACCCGGCGGCAGGCCTCCGCCTGGGCGCGGCTTGGGCCGGGCCGATGGCCGATACTGATCGGTCTCGATCTTGCAGCCGTCGGCGAGATCGACCACCGCCAGTTCGATCTTGGGAACCTCCGGCACGACGCGGATCGGGCTAACCTCGGCGCCAAAAGTCTCATGGAAGTAGCGCAGCGCGCCGGCGAGGTCGGGCGTCCCCTGCACGGCGATGAAGCAGCGGCCGACGAACGATTTGGCCACGGCGATGCCTGGCTGCGGTGGATTTATCCAGGTCAGGTTCAGCCGTTCGCCGGATGGCCCCTCGGCCTGCATCGCCTTGAGATAAGGGTAGGTCGGAATGATGTGCGGTGGGTGCAGGATCTTGAACGGCGAATGCCGGAGCCGCTCGAACAGCTGATCCGAATTGCGCACGGTGATCTCGGTGGTGCTCCAGCCGAGGGCGCCGAGAGGTGAATAGCCCGCTGGCGTCGGCTGATCGACGAAGCGCAGCACGGTGAGCTCGCCGCTGGCCGGGCCCAGCGCGACATAGTGTCGGCCGGCGACGCCCGGCGCGCCCCAGCTGTCCGCGAGATGGCGGGGAATGCGACCGCGGTCGACGACGCGATAATCCATGAACCGGGTCCACGCCTGCTCGGCCAGCGCCAGATCGCCGGAGGTGATAGTCACCGCCCGGATGGCGCCCAGATCGCCGGGCGCCGCGGCCGTGAAGGCCGGGCCGGCGATCAGCGACGAGGCCGCGGCGGCCCCGAGCATCTCGCGACGCGTGAGCATGCTTTTCACCTCCACCATCAGCCGAATTCGACCGCCGGCGCGCTGGCCACCGACGCGCGCTCGGCGGTTGCATAGGCCCGCCGACCGGCCGCCAGGACGATCAGCGCCGCGATCGAACAGGCGGCGTATACGCTCGCCAGGCTGGGGGCGACGCCGCCGGGCGCGCGAAACACGTTGTCGGCGAGCAGGCCGACGAACAATGTCCCGGCGGTCATCGATATCAGGCCGGTGCCAAGGGTGTAGATGGCCATGATCTGGCCGCGCAGCTGATTGGGCGTGATCTGGTTGAGGCCGGTCATCGCCGCCGCGTAGGACCACGTCGAAGCGATCGCCGCCAGGCCGTTGAGGCCAAGGGTGATCTCCGGCCGCGGTGAGAGACACGCGGCCACGCCGAACACCAGGGTGGTCAGCGAATGGATCATGGAAATCAGGATCGGCCCGTCGCGGCGGCCGCGCTTGGCCATCCAGGTCATGGTCCAGCCGGCGACCAGCGCGCCGCTCATGCCGAACAGCAGCGATACGGCGGAAAACGCCGGCCCGATCTGGATC
>DATBOH010000252.1:0-10521 GCA_036553915.1 Caulobacteraceae bacterium
CGGGGTGTGTGGGGCGCTCGACACCGCCGATCCGTGTGCGATCTGCGGCAATGCGGAGCGCGACGGCGCCCTCATCTGCGTGGTCGAGGAAGTCGGGTCCCTGTGGGCCATGGAGCGAGCCGGCGCCTTCCGCGGTCGCTACCACGTGCTTGGCGGCCTGCTTTCAGCGCTCGATGGGGTCGGGCCAGAGGCGTTGCGTATCGACAGCCTGGTGCGTCGCGCCGCCGATCCGGTAGTCAAGGAGGTGGTGCTGGCCCTGCCGGCCACCGTGGATGGCCAGACCACCGCCCACTATCTCACCGACCGTCTGGCTGGGGCCGGCGTGGAGGTGACCATGTTGGCGCGCGGCGTGCCGGTGGGCGGCGATCTCGACTGGCTCGACGATGGCACCATCGCCCAGGCGCTGCGGGCTCGGCGGCCGGCGTGAGCCAATGAAAGCCCGTCCGCACCTCATCGGACTGGCGATAGTGGGTATGCTGACGGCCCTGGTCGGGGCCTACGCCGCCCTGCCGATCGCCTGGCGTCACTACGAACATCGCAAGGGTCTCGCCGACCGCCCGATGTTGACCCGAACCCGCCAGGGTATTCCCGGCGATCCGATCAATGTCGGTCTCGAGGGCTCGCCGGCCCAGATCGCTTGCGCCTTCAACGCCGCCGGGTGGCGAGCCGCCTCACCGGTTACCTGGCGCTCAAGCCTGGGCATCGTCAGCAGCGTGGCCTTGCGTCGGCCCTATCCGGCCGCGCCGGTCAGCCCGCTGTTCTATCAGGGACGCGTCGAGGATCTGGCGTTCGAACTCGCCGACGGCGCCAGCGCCAGCCGCCGCCATCACGTGCGCCTGTGGCGGGTGGTCGAGGATGGGGCCGGCCGGTCCCTCTGGCTCGGGTCGGACAGCTTCGACCGCGGCGTCGGCCTTTCGCACTACACCTTGCGGGTGACCCATCACATCGACGCCGATCTCGATAGCGAACGCGATTTCCTGGCCGCGGCCCTGGTCAGAGCCGGGCGCGTGGCGGCCGACTACCAGATCTCCGGCATCGGGCCGACGGTGGCCGGCCGCAACGGCGGCGGCGATCTCTATTTTACCGACGGCGAGGTCGAGATCGAACGCCTGAGCGGCGGTTGCGCGAGTCCCCCGGCCACGCCGGCGCATTTGCAGAGCCCCTGGCCGGTCCGCCTGCGCGCCTTGGTCTGGCGGCTGCTGCGGCCGCTCAATCGCCAGTTCGCCGGCGCCGGTTGACGGTCAGCCGGGCTTAGGCAAAGCCAAGGGGAAGGGGGGCCGCCGTTGAGCGATATCTTCATCTCCTACGCCCGGCCCGACGCGAAGCGGGCGCGCGAGATCGCCGAACGGCTGACGGCGCTCGGCTATGCGGTCTGGCGCGACGACGCGCTGCCGGCGCACCGCAACTATGCCGAGGTCATTCAGGAGCGCATCGACCAGGCCAGGGCGGTGCTCGTCCTGTGGTCGGCCGAGGCGGTGCGCTCGCAATGGGTGCGCTCCGAGGCCAATCGCGCCCGTGAGCAGGCCAAGCTCGTCCAGGCCAGTCTCGCTTCGGTCATCCCGCCCATGCCGTTCGATCAGATCCAATGCGCCGAGCTGAGCGACGGAAACGACGCCGGGTGGCTCAAGGTGGTCGAAAGCCTGGGCGCCTTGGTCGGAACGGCGCCGACGGCGGCGCCTCATGCGCCGCAACGGCCAGGGGCCAGACGTAAGGCGGTTGCCGGCGTGGCCGCGGCGCTCGTGATCGTCGCGTCTGGGCTCGGCGCCTGGCTGCTGTTGCATCGAACCGGGGAAGCTGGCGCCGGCCTGCGGACGGTGGCGATCATGCCGATCCGCAACCTGACTGGCGATGCCGCCGCAGATCCGGCCGCCGATCGGCTCACCGAGGATGTGATCGATATCCTCGGCCGCGGCGGCGACATCGTCGTAGCGCCCCGAGACGCGGTATTTGGCCTCAAGGGCCAGACAGTCGATGCCCGTTCAGTGGGGCGGAAACTTGGCGTGCGGAACGTGGTCGTCGCCAGCCTACGCAAGGCGTCGCCGGGCTATCGCGTCAGTTTCCAGATGATCGACAGCGCCAGCGGCCACGTCGTCGCGGCCAGCGATGTTGGCGCCGAGTCTCCGGATGGCCCGGCCGCCGACAATCGCCTGGCGCTCAATCTCTTTGCCGCCATCGACCCGGCGGTGTTGAACCGCTGGCGCGTCGTGGAGATGAGCCGGCCGGAGAATGACCGGGATCCGGATAACCTGACCGCGCGGATGATGGCGCTCGCCGATCGCGGCAGTCGCGACGACCTTGCCGCCTTTCGCAGGCTATTGGCCGCCGCCGGGGCCGCAATTCCCAATGGCCACTCGCTGCGGCCGAGTTTCGATAACCGGGCCTGCGCCTATCTGGAGGATCTGTTGGCCGGCGGCCTCTATCGGTCCCGTGGCGAACGCGCCGCCTGGGCCACCCAGGCTCTGGCCCTGGGCGCCGAGTCGCAAGCTCTGCGCCCGAACGCGACCGCGCCCTACATCTGCCGAGCCGAGGCCTTTGGCGCATTGGGGCGCTGGGACGAGGGCATGGCCGAGGCGCAGTACGTCATCGACAGGTTTCCACTGACGGCCAACGGCTATAGCGCCAGGGGCGATCTGCGCTTCGCTCGCGGCCAGTTTACCGAGGCGCTGAAAGACTTCACCGAGCTGGCCGCGCGGACTGGCGGCGATCCCAGCGACATTGGGGCCACGCTTCTGTTCATGGGCGACTATGGCGGCGCCATCAGCGCTTTGCGCGAACAGGCGGTCCACGATCCGCGGGACCCCGCGGCGCCGTTCTATCTTACCGCGGCCCTGCAACTCGACGGGCGGCATGCGGAGGCGCTGGAGACGGCGGCGAGCTTTCGGAGGCTGAACGCCGACGACAGTCTGTGGAAGAACCTGGCCCTCAGTCGCGAGCCGGCCTTCATGGCTCGGGCCGCCATTGTCCGCCAGGGGCTGCATGACGCCGGCCTGGTGGCCCCGTCCAGCGTTTCGCAGGCGTTCTGAGGCTCAGCCGGACGAACTCAACCACGGGGCCAGCGGCTCGCGGGCCAGCATCTCCGCATAGCTCGGCCGGGCGCGCACCACCGCGAACTCCGCCCCGCGCACCAGAACCTCCGGCGCCAGCCGGCGGCTGTTATATTCACTGGCCATCGCCGCCCCATAGGCTCCGGCGGTGAAAAAGGCGATGAGGTCCCCGGCCTCAAGCGGCGGCAGAAGGCGGTCGCGGGCGAAGGTGTCGGCGCTCTCGCACACCGGCCCGACCACATCGTAGAGGCGCGGCGCCCCGGCCCGCGGCCGCACCGGCCGGATGTCGTGCCAGGCCTCGTACATGGCCGGGCGGATGAGATCGTTCATGGCCGCGTCGAGAACCACAAAGGCCCGCCCATCCGGCCGCGCATTGATGTGCAGCACGCGCGCCAGCAGAACTCCGGCGTTGGCGGCCAGAACCCGCCCGGGCTCGAACACAAGCGGCACGCCGAGACCGCCGACCACCTCGGCGACCATCGTCGCATAGGCCGCCGGGGAGGGGGGCTCGGCCTGGTCGAAATAGGTGACGCCGAGACCGCCGCCGAGATCGAGGCGCTCGACGCCGCCAGCCGCGCGGGCCAGGGCGACGACGCGCGCGAAGGCGGCGCGCAGGGCTTCCAGCTCGGTGATCTGGCTGCCGATATGGCAAGCGAAGCCGACGGCGTTCAGTCTCTTATCGGCCCGCGCCTTCTCGAACAGGGACGCCGCTTCGTCCAGGGCGACGCCGAATTTGCTGTGCGCCGCGCCTGTGGCGATCTTGTCGTGGCCACCGGCCTCGACATCGGGATTGATCCGCAGGGCGACGGACGGGCGAACGCCGATCTCTCCGGCCAGATGGGCGATGAGCTCAAGTTCTGGAGCCGATTCGACGTTGATCTGGCCGACGCCGGCGGCGAGCGCGAAGCGCAGCTCTGCCGCGCTCTTGCCAACCCCGGAAAACACGATCCGCTCAGCCGGCACGCCAGCCGCCAGGGCGCGGCGGATCTCGCCCTCGGAGACCGTGTCCGCCCCGGCGCCCAGGCGCGCCAGCACCGCCAGCACCGAAAGATTGGAATTGGCCTTGACCGCGTAGGCGATCAGCGGCGCGCCCAGGCCGGCGGCGGCGAGGGCGTCACGAAAGACGGTGAAATGTCGTTCCAGCGTCGCGCTCGCATAGACATAGGCCGGAGTGCCCACCGCCTCGGCGATGGCCGCCAGGGGAACGTCTTCGGCATGAAGTTCGCCGTCGCGAACCTCGAAGTGATTCATTGCGGCGCGGCGGGCGGCAGGCTTGGGGAATCCGGCGCGATCTGGCCATTGACGGTGTCGGAAGACCCGGTGTTCGGCGGATTGGCGTCGGGCGAAGCGGAGGTCGGCAGAGGTTCTGGCGCTTGCGCATCGCCCGAATGGGCCTTGGCGGCGGCCTCGGCGGCCTTTTCGGCCCGGTAGTGGGCCTTGGCCTTTTCGCCGAACAGAGGCGCGGGCCGATCCAGAGTGCCGACCTTGGCGCACGCGGCCAAGGCGACGGCGGCGGCGAGTCCGAAGACGGCGGCGGCGCGGGGGCTCATGCGAGGCGCTCCTTCCAGCGGTTGATCTGGGCGCGCACCTGGGAGGGCGCGGTTCCGCCATAGCTCTTTCTGGTGGCGACGGAAGCCTCCGCGGTCAGCCCGGCGACAGCTTCGGCCGTGATTCGCGGCTCGATGGCGTGGAACTCGGCCAGCGGCAGGTCGGCAAGCTCCGCCCCAAGCGCGTCGGCGCGCTTGACCGCCGCTCCGACGACGTGGTGGGCGTCGCGAAACGGCAGATGAAGCGCGCGCACGAGCCAGTCGGCCAGGTCGGTGGCGGTGGCGTGGCCAATGCCGGCCGCGGCGGCCATGACCTCCGGCTTTGCGGTCAGGTCGGCGATCATCCCGGTAAGCGCCGCCAGGGACAGCAGATATCCATCCACGGCGGCGAAGGTCGGGGCCTTATCCTCCTGCATGTCCTTGCCATAGGCCAACGGCAGGCCCTTCATCACCATGGTGAGGGCGACGAAGGCGCCGAGCGCCGCCCCAGCCTTGGCGCGGACCAGCTCGGCGGCGTCGGGATTGCGCTTCTGCGGCATGATCGACGAGCCGGTCGTGAAGGCGTCGCTCAAGGCGACGAAGCCGAACTGCGGTGTGGTCCACAGCACAATCTCCTCGGCGAGGCGCGAGGCGTGGGTGGCGGAGATGGCCACGGCCGCCAGCACCTCCTGAGCGAAGTCGCGGGCCGCGACGCTGTCGAGAGAATTGGCGGTCGGGCGCTCGAAGTCGAGGGCCTTGGCGGTCATCTCCCGGTCGATCGGAAAAGCGGTCCCCGCCAAGGCGGCGGCCCCAAGCGGACATTCGTTGAGGCGGGCGCGGGCGTCGGCGAAGCGGCCGGCGTCACGGCCGAACATCTCCACATAGGCCATCAGATGGTGGCCGAAGGTGATCGGCTGGGCCGATTGCAGATGCGTGAAGCCCGGCATGATCGTGGCCGCGTGCGGCTCTGCCTGGTCCAGCAACGCCTTTTGCAGGCCGCGCAGCGCCTCTATGGCGCCATCGCAGGCCGCCCGGACCCACAGGCGAAGGTCAAGCGCCACCTGGTCGTTACGCGAGCGGGCCGTGTGCAGGCGTCCGCCGGCCGGGCCGATCAGTTCGATCAGCCGCGCCTCGATGTTCATGTGGATGTCTTCGAGATCGTCGCGGAACGGGAAGGCCCCGGCGGCGATCTCGGCCTCGATGCGGTCCAGGCCTTCGGCGATGGCGGCGGCGTCGGCGCCTCCGATCACCTCGACGGCGGCGAGCATCGCGGCGTGGGCCCGCGAGCCGGCCAGGTCCTGGGCCGCCAGGCGCCGGTCGACCGGCAGCGAGACATTGATCGCCTGCATGATCTGGTCGGGCTTGGCTGTGAACCGTCCGCCCCATACAGAATGACCGGCGTTTACGGAGTCGTCGGTCATATGCAGCGGTTTCCCATCGCCCGCCTGGGGGCCCTGGCGCTTCTATACGCGCTCATGGGCTGTTCCAAGCCGAGCGGCGACCTGCGCGCCCTGGCCAAAGGCCAGATGGCGGCCCTGACGCCGGTCGCCCATCCGGAGGCCGCCCCGCCCACACCCTTCAAGGACGGTCGAGGGGTGAGCCACACCCTGGCTGAGTTCAAGGGCAAGGTGACGATCGTCAATCTGTGGGCCAACTGGTGCGCGCCCTGCAAGGCCGAGATTCCGTCGCTGGCGGCGCTCGCCAAGGCGGAGGCTGGCCAGCCGCTGGCGATCGTGGAAATCAGCGTCGGCAAGGGCGCCGACGAGACCGCGGGAGCGGCCTTCATCGCCCGCAATCCGCCGCTCACCTTCTACACCGACACCGCCTACGCCTTCGCCTATGCGCTGAAGCCGCCGGCCCAGGACATGCCGACGACGGTGATCTTCGACAAGCACGGGATCGAGCGGGCCCGGCTGGCCGGCGGCGCCGACTGGTCCGGGGCCGACGCCAGAACCGTCGTCGCGGCATTGCTGGCCGCGCCTTAGCTTCTAAAGGCCTCCCTTCCCATTTCGGGGAGGGTGGCGCGTAGCGCCGGGTGGGGTCGGGGTGGAGCGCGCCTTAGAAAGGCACGTCGCTCTTGACCGGCGGCCCTGGCGGCGGCGGCGCTTCGACCGCGGTCGATTTGCTCGGGGCCGGCGGCTTTTCGGTCGGCGAGGCGAGGATCTTGTCAATATCGCCGCCAGACCTGGCCGCGGTCGACTGAACCTGCTGAGCCTCGGCGGTCTTCTGGTCGATCTGATCGGCGCTGTTGTCGGCCGAGGCGTCGGCGGCGACGGTGTTGGACGCCGCGGGGGCGGCGACCGCCGGAAGTTCGACGATCGGCGTGGCGGTCACCGTGCCGGCGGTGTCGGTTCCGGTGGTTTCGACGCCGCCCAGATCGGGGGCGCCGTTATCGCGCCAGGCGGCCCGCATGCCCATGCCGACGCCAACGAAGGCCAGCACCACAAGCGCCCCGGCGACGGTGATCGCCAACGCCTTTGGCGGCAGGGTGATCGGACCGTTCCCGGTCCAGGCGGAGGCCATCGGTTGTCCTTGCAACGGCGTAGGACCCGGAGTCTAGCGCGCCGGAGCCTGAGGCGAAACGGCTTTCCTCGTCCAGGACACTAGGTTAGCGGTTCGAGACACGCAGAAGGAGGTCCGCCAATGGCCAACCGTCAGATCGTCCTGGCGCGCCTTCCGCAGGGCAAGCTCGGCCCCGACGACTTCGCGATCCGCGATGGCGAGCGCCCAAGGCCCGAAGACGGCCAGCTCTTGGTCAAGACCCTGATCGTCTCCCTCGACGCCGCCAACCGCGCCTGGATGCAGGGGGCGACCTATCGCTCGGCCCTGAAGGCCGGCGATGTCATGGCTGGCGGGGCCCTGGCCGAAGTGGTCGAGAGCCGCGCCGAGGGCTTCACGGCCGGTGACCTGGTATTCGCCGACACCGGGTGGCAGGAGTGGGCGGTGGTCTCGCCCCGGGGGCTGGCGGTGCTGCCGCGCCGTGAGCCGCTCACCCATTGGCTCAGCGTCTATGGGGTGGCGGGGCTGACCGCCTATTTTGGCCTGCTGGAGTGCGGCAGGCCGCGGGCGGGGGAGACCGTCGTCGTTTCGGCGGCGGCCGGATCGGTCGGCTCCCTGGTTGGCCAGATCGCCAGGCTCAAGGGCTGCCGCGTGGTCGGGGTGGCCGGCGGAGCCGAAAAATGCGCCCTGCTGGAGCGCGAGCTCGGCTTCGAAGCCGCCGTCGACTACAAGGCCGGCGATGTCCGGCGGGCCCTGCGCGCCGCCTGTCCCCAGGGCATTGACGTCTATTTCGACAATGTCGGCGGCGAGATCCTCGAAGCCTGCCTGTTCACCATGAACCCGCATGGCCGCATCGCCTGCTGCGGAGCGGTGTCGCAGTACGACGGCGAGGCTCCCGCCCACGGGCCTCGCGGCGTTCCCGGCCTCATCGTCACCAAGCGTCTGACCCTGACCGGGTTCGTGGTCATGGATTTCTATGACCGCCGCGCCGAGGCGCTGGAGGACCTGGCCGGCTGGGTCGCCGACGGCTCGCTGAAGGTGCGCGAGGACGTGCTCGATGGGCTGGACAGCCTGCCGCAGGCGCTGATCGGGCTGCTGGCCGGCGACAACGTCGGCAAGCGGATGGTCAGGGTGGCGGCGATGAACGGCGGCTGACAAAGGCCTTCAGAGTTTTTTCAAACTCTCTGGCTCAGATTGCGCGCAAGAGCCGTTCATTCTCTGGGCGGCGCCAAGTTCGTGGAGCGCGCGATGGCCAGCGAGGCCCGCCACATCGACTGGGAATTCATGGATTGCGACAACGCCGCCGCCGTGCGGGTTGGAGACATTGTCTCGGCCGCCGCCGGCGGTCTGCCGATCTATAAGGTGATGAGCGTCGAAGGCGGTCGCGCCTGGCTGCGCGATGTCGAGACCAAGGCCGATCAGGTGACGCCCCTGACGCTCTTCCACTGGAAGGCCACGGGCTGAAGCCGCCTCAGGCCGGCGTGTATTCCGCCGGCATCGCCTTGATCGCATAGACGAAATTATTGGGCGCCGTTTCGGCGGGGCCGGCCTGTCGAATGTCGGGCAGGCGCGCCAGCAGTTGGCGATAGACGGTCTCGAGCTGGATCTGCGCCACCCGCTTGCCGATGCAGGTGTGGGGCCCATAGCCGAACGCCACATGCTTTTCGGCGTTGGCGCGGGTGACGTCCATCCGGTCCGGATCGGGAAAGACGCTCTCGTCGCGGTTGGCGGCGCCGTAAAACATGATCACCTTTTCGCCGGCGGCGATCGGCTGGCCACCGATCTCGACATCGCGGGTCGCCGTGCGGCGCATATAGATCACCGGACTGATCAGGCGGATGAACTCATTGACCGCCCCGGCGATCAGCTCCGGGGCGGCGATCAGCCTTGCCTTCTGATCCGGAAAATCGGTCAACAGGCCCAAGGTCCCGCTGATCGTATTGCGGGTAGTGTCATTGCCGGCGAAGACGATCAGCAGCCACGAGCCGTCGAGATACTCATCGGCGAGGAATTCGCCGTCGAGTTGGGCTCGGGCGATGGCGCTCATCAGATCGGCCTGCGGGTTCGCGCGCCGCTTGCGAAGCATGTCGCGGCCATATTCGAACATCTCGTCGACGGCCTTGCCGAAAGCCTCGATGAAGGCTTTGGCCGCCGGCGGCAGGTCGGCGATGGCGGCCTCGGCGCTTTGCGCATCGCCGGCCCGCTCGGCGGCGAAGGAATTGGCCAGCTCAAGGAAGTGCATCCAGGTCAGGAACTTCGGCCGGTCGGCCTGCGGCACGCCCAGGATCTCGCACAGGGTGAACAGCGGTAGTTGCGACGACAACATTGGCACCAGATCGCAACGACCGAGCGGGGCCATGGCGTCGATCAGCCGCGCCGTCTCGGTTTCGATGCGGTCGGTGAGGCCGCGCAGATAGCTTGGGGTGAAATAGGGCATGTGCTCGCGCCGCAGCTGCAGATGCTGGGGGGCGTCCATGTTGATCATGGCGTCGAGCGAGGCGCGGGCGAGCTGCGATTCCTGGCGCCCGACGTGAGCCATCAATATGCCGCCCTTCCGCGAGGAAAAGGTCTCGGCGTCGGCATTGACGCGCATGACGTCGTCATAGCGGGTCAAGGACCAGAAACCGGAGCGCTCGCCCGGCTCCGGGTTCCAGGCCACCGGGGCGTTGGCGCGCATCCACGCCAGGTCGCGATGTGGCGGCCCCTGGCGGAAAATGTCCGGATCCCATAGCGCCACCGGAGGGGCGGGATAGATCGGCCGATGGGCCGGGCCCTTGCCCCGATCGGTTTCGACGGTGTCGCTGATGAGCCGCATGAATCGGCTACTCGGCGACGGCCAGGACCGGGGTCTCGGCGACTTCGGGCGCGGAGACCTTGACCCTTGGGCGCGGCCTGGAGAACCGCATTACCCCGTCCTCGAGCCGACCGAAGCGGAACGCCAGCAGATCGAGGGCGTAGTTCTGGTGCACCCGCCAGGGGGGCTTGGTTCCCTGGCGCGGCAGGCGGTCAAGGGCTCGCCGCACATAGCCGGAACTGAACGACAACCAGGGCTCATCGGCCAGCGCCGGGTCGGTGTTGACGGGCCGGCATTCACTATAGCCGTGCCGGCTCATGTGATTGAGGAGCCGGCAGATATAGGCGGCCGTGAGGTCGGCCTTCAGGGTCCAGGAGGCGTTGGTGTAGCCGAAGCTGGAAGCGAGGTTGGGGACCCCGCTGTACATCATGCCCTTGTAGCTAAAGCAGCGGGGCAGATCGATCGCTGCTCCGTCGACCGTGACCTTGAGCCCGCCCATGAGTTGCAGGTCGAGGCCGGTCGCGGTGACGACGATGTCGGCGACCAGTTGGCGCCCGGAGTTGAGGCGCAGTCCCGTGGGCGTGAAGCTGTCGATGGTGTCGGTGACCACTTCGGCGGCCCCGCTTTTGATGGCCGCGAACAGATCGGCGTCGGGCAC
>DATBOH010000030.1:0-1778 GCA_036553915.1 Caulobacteraceae bacterium
GCGCTCAACTACCCACGTCAAGCGGCTCGAACCCCCGCATCTCGGCCCAGGTCTCGAAAGAATCGCGGCGCGTCCGCCAGCGATTGATCGGCGCGTCGTCGTCGGCATAGCCGAGCGCCATGCCTGAAAACACCATCTGGTCGTCCGCCAATCGCAGGGCGCGCGCCACGGTCCTGGGATAGCGGGCCCAGAATTCCTGAGCGCAGGTCGCCAGACCATGCGCGACGGCCAACAGCATCAGGGTCTGCATGTACATGCCGATGTCAGCCCATTGCGGCGGCCCAAGCTTGCGATCGATGCAGAAGAACAGCCCCACTGGGGCCCCGAAAAAATCGAGGTTGCGGGCCAGTTGCCGCAAGCGGGCCGGGCGATCGTCACGAGGAATCCCGATCGAGGCGTAGAGATCCTCGCCACATTGAAAGCGGCGGGTGCGGAACGGCTCCCAAAGATTGGGCGGATAGACCTCGTATTCAGGCGTTTCCATCCCGCTCTCGGCGACCTGGCGTTTGAGCTCAGCCAGCGGCCCGCCGGCCAGGGCGTAAACGCGCCAGGGCTGCAGATTGCCCCCCGACGGCGCCGCTTGCGCCGCCTCGACGATCGCCCTCACCAGCGCCGCCGGCGGCTGATCGGGCCGAAAGGCCCGCACCGACATCCGCCGCTCCACCGCTTCGCCAACGTCCATGGATCTTTCTCGCCGGTGCTTGACGACTCCCGTCCGCCTGACCGACAGCCTTTGGCATGCCGAAAGCCAAGCAGGCCAGACCCACGCCACGGCGCTCCAGGGCCGGCGTCGGCCTGGGCGGAGCTTTGTGGCGGGCATTGCTGATTGTTTTGGTGCTGGCAGGGGTTGGGCCGCCCCTATGGGTATTGGCTTACAGGTTCGCTCCGCCACCGCTGACCATCCTGATGGTCGAGCGGCTAGCCGAGGGCCATGGCCTGGATCATCGCTGGCGGCCCTTGAGCCGGATTTCGCCAGCCATGACCCGTTCGGCGATCGCCGCCGAGGACGCTCGTTTCTGCCGCCATCATGGCTTCGATATTCAGGCCATCGATCAGGCGCTGGCCCATGACGCGCGGGCTCGCGGGCGGCTGCGAGGCGGCTCGACGATCAGCCAGCAGACGGCCAAGAATGTCTTCCTTTGGCCGGGCCGGTCGTGGCTGCGCAAAGGCGTCGAGGCCTGGTACACGGTGCTGATCGAGGCGCTGTGGGGCAAGCGCCGGATCATGGAAGTCTATCTCAATACCGTCGAGATGGGCCCCGGGGTGTATGGCGTCGAAGCGGCGGCCGAGCGGTATTTCCATGAAAGCGCCGATAGGCTGACCGCGGCGCAGGCGGCAAGGCTGGTGGCCGTGCTGCCCGATCCCTTGAAATGGCGCGCCGATGCGCCCGGGCCCTATGTGCGCCGCCGCACCGGCCGCATCGATGCGCGCGCCAGCGCCGTCGGGGTGGGGGGGCTGGCCGACTGTGTCCTGCGCTAAGGCAAACCCCGTCCAGACGCGCATCACGCTCTAAGCCAGGCGGATCTCGCGAAGGCGCTGTTCGAGAAAGGCGCGGGCGTATATCGGCTCGGCGAAGCGATCGGGTCGCTTCGGGGCGATGCATTCCGGGCGGGTGCGGATCAGGAAATCGCCGCGAAAATGCAGAAAGAAGGGCATCGAATAGCGGGCTATGCCGCGTCGTTCCTTGGCCGGATTGACCACCCGATGGGTCGTCGACGGCAGAACTTCGTTGGTGAGCCTGGCCAGCATGTCGCCGACATTGACCACCACCGCCCCTG
>DATBOH010000229.1:0-3618 GCA_036553915.1 Caulobacteraceae bacterium
CGTTGTCTCCGGCGCCAGACGCCGCTCCGCGCCTGCCGGACGACGACATCCCGCTCCCCTCGTCCGCACCGGTGGTCCGCAATGTGATGATGGCCAAGGCCGCGCCGCTCCTGGCCCTGGCCGCCAGCGTTCGCTCCGGCCGGGCCGGGATCGAGCCGCCGCGCCTTCACGCCCAGGCCACGCAGATGATCACAACTTTCGATCAGGCAGTGGTGGCCGCTGGCTATCCGGATGAGCAGCGTCAGCGCGGCAAGTATGGATTGTGCGCGACCATCGATGACATCGCCCAGAACCTCCCTGGAGCCGACGGGGCGGAGTGGGCGCGCCACAGCCTGGTGGTGCAGTTCTTTCAGGAAGCGATCGGCGGCGATCGGTTCTGGCAGCTCGTCGACGACATGTTGGCCAGGCCGGCTCAGTCGGCCGACCTGATCGAGCTTTACCATGCCTGCCTGGCGGCTGGCTTCGAGGGCCGCATGCGCGTCGCCCCCGACGGCAAACGGCGTCTGCACGAGATCATGACCTCGCTCTACGCGGCGTTGCCGCATGTGCGATCGATTTCGCCGGTGGAGCTCTCGCCACACTGGCGCGGCCAGCCGACGCCGCGTCGCAAGGTGGGCTTTTGGTCCATCTTGGCGCTGGCGGCCGGCGTCGCCTTCGCGGCTCTGCTGACCATCTACATCATTCTGCGACTTGTGCTGTTGCAGACCGGAGCGCCGGCGATGACCGCGCTGCGGGCCATCAATCCCGGCGAGCCGCTGCGATTGTCGCGCGTCGCCCCGCCACCACCAGCGACGACTTCGGGTCAGCTGCAGACGCTCAAGGCCTTTCTCGCTCCGGAAATCGCTCAGCATCTGGTTGTGGTGGAGGAGGATGGCTCGACGGTCCGGGTCCGGACCACCGTCGGCCAGCTTTTCGCTTCGGGCTCCGACAGTCTTCAGGAGTCAGCCAAGCCGCTGTTTGGGCGGATCGGCGCGGCGATCGAGACCCAGCCAGGCGCCGTCAAGGTCAATGGCTACACCGACTCCGACAAGGTCGGCACGCTCAGCTTCCCTGACAACATCGCCCTCTCCAAGGCCCGGGCCGACGTCGTGGCCGCGATCGTCAAGAGCAGGCTTTCGAACCCCGGCAGAGTGACGTCGGAAGGCTTCGGCGACGCCGATCCTGTGGCCTCAAACGCCAGCCCCGCCGGCAAGTCGCTCAATCGGCGCGTGGAAATCGTCGTTCCCAGGACATCCTGAGATGGGTGGCAAGGTGATGCGTGTGTTGCTCGGCTGGCGGTTCCTGACGCTGCTGGCGGCGATCATCGTCGCGGTCTGCGTGGCCCTGGTGCTGCCGCTGTTGGTGTTGTGGATGCGGCCGTGGTGGCTGCGGCTGGTGTTCGGGCTCTTGCCGCTGATCATCTGGGGTGTGGTGGTGCTGATCGCCAATGCCCGGGCCAAAAAGGCGTCCAACGCCATCGCCGATGAAATCGCCAAACCCAGCCCCGGCCAGGAGGAGGCGCAGGAGATCGCGGCCAGGATGCGAGAGGCGCTCGCCGGCCTCAAGCGCGCCGCTGGCGATCGCCGCGACTACCTCTACAGCCGCCCCTGGTACGTGATCATCGGACCGCCGGGCGCCGGCAAGACCACGGCGCTGCTCAACTCGGGCCTGCGATTCCCGTTTTCCGACACCGCCCTCAAGGGCGTCGGCGGCACCCGGAATCTCGACTTCTGGTTCGCCGACGAGGCCGCCCTGGTCGATACCGCCGGCCGCTACACCACCCAGGATTCGGACAGCGAAGCCGATACGGCCGCCTGGCGCGCATTCCTGGAGCTGCTGCGCAAGCATCGGCCGTTGCAGCCGATCAATGGGGTGATGGTGGCGATCGGTCTCGACGAATTGCTGCGCGCAGACCGGGCCCAGATCGACGCCCACGCCGCCGCCGTGCGGCGCCGCCTCGCCGAAATTCGCAAATCCCTGGAGATTTCGGTCCCGGTCTATGTGCTGTTCACCAAGGCCGATCTTCTGGCCGGCTTTGTGGAGTTCTATGACGACCTCGATGTCGAAGGCCGACGGGCGGTTGTCGGGGCGACCTTGCCCGCGGGTGCGGCGCCGAATGCCGAAACGCTGATTGGCGAGTATGACCTTTTCGCCCAGAGCATCGCCGATCGGGCCGCCAAGCGGCTGCAGGAGGAGCCGGATGCCCGCCGTCGCGGCCTGATCCTCGGATTTCCGGCTCAGATCACCGCCTTGCGCGCTCGGGCCCTCCGGTTTCTCGACGGCGCTTTCCCGGGCGACCGCGAGCCGGCCGGCCGGCTGCGTGGCTTTTACCTCACCAGCGGTGTGCAGAGCGGCACGCCGCTCGATCGCTTGCTCGGCAGCGTCGCCCAGATTTTCGACCGGCCAGTGTCGCCAACGGGCCAGGGCCGCGCCTATTTCCTCAATCGCCTGCTGGGCGAAGTGATGTTCGCCGAGGCCGGCATGGTCGAGGACGATCCGAAAGCGCGCGCGCGCCGTCGGGCGCAACTCACCGGCGGTTTGGCGGCGGTGGCGGCGGTGTCGCTCCTGATCCTGGTTCTGTGGGCGGTAAGTTTCGCCAACAACCGCCGATTACAGGACCATCTGCTGGGCGGCGCTCAGGCCATTCAGGCTCAGGTGCGCGACGCCGGGGTCGATCTGGTGGAGGTGCGCGCCGCCGATCCCGATCTCGAACAGGCCCTGCCCATCCTCGATGGCCTGCGCAAACTGCCCGGCGGCTATGCTGATCGACACAAGGGCGGGCGGCCGTTGATGTCGACCTTTGGACTCTACCAGGGCGGCCACGCCAAGGAGGCCGAGCGGGTCTACAAGGAGGCGCTCCAGCGCATCCTGTTGCCGCGGATTCTGCTGCGGCTCGAAGCATACATGGCCCAGCACCGGGCCGAGCCCTTGGCCATCTATGACGCCCTCAAGACCTATCTGATGCTGGGCGGCCAGGGTCCCTTCGACGCCGCCGAAGTGAAGTCGTGGATCAAAGCCGATTGGGCCCAATCCTCTTTCGCCGGCGCCGACCGCGAAGCGGTGCGTACGGCCTTGGGAACACATCTCGACGCTCTGGTGGAGGACGGCGCCCCCGCCGATGTCTGGCCCAACCGCCAACCGCCGCTCGACGGCGGCCTCATCGCCGCGGCGCGTCAGACCGTCGAGCAGATGTCGCTGGCCGACCGCGCCTACGCCATTCTTCGTCAGAAGGCGGCCGGCAAGGGCGCGCCGTGGACGCCAGGCGCCACCCTCGCGAGTGGCGATGGCCGCGCCTTCGTCAATGGCGCCGCGGTCCTCAAGCTTTCGGTGCCCTATTTCTTTACCAAGGAGGGCTATCGCAGCGCTTATCTGCCCGGCCTGCAAACCGTCGAGGCCGACCTCAAACGGGACGCCTGGGTGCTCGGCGCCGATGTCTCGACCTCCGCGGTGCAGAGCCAGATGCGCGACGTGCGCAGCGGCGTCGCTTCCAGCTATGCGCGCGATTACATCGCCGCCTGGGAGGGTGTGATCAAGGCGCTGCAGCCGGCCGACTATTTCCACGATCCAGCGGCGTTCGGAGCCTTTACCCGCACGCCCTCGCCCCTGAAGCTGTTGCTTCTGGAGGTGCGTAAGAACACC
>DATBOH010000056.1:0-4042 GCA_036553915.1 Caulobacteraceae bacterium
CAGCCTGGAGGCATGGTTCTCGCGCCTTGGCCGCGGCCTCGCCATGCTTTGCAACATCCTCGACCCCGATGTGTTCGTTTTCGGCGGCGGCCTCTCCAACGTTGAATCGCTCTATGATCGTCTGCCGCCCTTGATCGAGCCATATGTGTTCGCCGATCGCTGGCACGGGCGCCTGGCGCCAGCGCGCTGGGGTGACGCCTCGGGCGTGCGCGGGGCGGCCCGGCTTTGGGAGGATGCATGAGCCTGAGCCTGCTGGCGGCCGAAAGCCGTCAGGCCCGGCCGTGGAAGAACGGCGGCGGCCTCACCTGGACCCTGGCCAGCGCGCCTGAGGGCGCCGACCTCGACCATCTCGACTGGCGGCTCAGCCTGGCGCTGGTGGAACGAGCCGGACCGTTCTCCCGCTTCGCGGGGCTGGACCGGCTGACGCTGGTCCTCGACGGCGAACTGGAACTGGAGGTCGACGGTCGGCCGGTGATCCTTGACGAGGCGTCGGCCGCCGCCGCTTTCGCTGGCGAGGCGATGGTCGCCGCCCGGGCTCCAGCCGCCCCTGTGGCCGACATCAACCTGCTGGTGCGCCGAGGGGCCTTCGCCGGGGTGCTCGAACGCCGGCGGTTCGAGACCCGGGCGGCGATCGTCGGCCAGGACATCACCTTCGTCATGAGTCGCCTGGGCGGCGTCGAGGCGGCCCTGGCCGGTCAGCGCCTGGCGCTTGGCCCCGGTGACGCTCTGCGCGTCGATCACGCCCGCGGCGGCCTGTTGCGGCTGGTCCTGGCCGAACCCGACGAACTGATCATCGCCCATGTCAACGCGGTGAGAGCCTAGTGTCCCGATTCCGAAGTTCGTAGGCGTAAGATGGCGCGCTCGGACGAACTTCGGAATTGATGAGGACGCTAGAGAAGTATTGAATCTAGTGTGCTTCGCGGATCAGAAGTTCGCTCGTCGCGCGATCCTGAAAATCGAACGAACTTCTGATCCCGCGCACTAGGGTCTATCGCCATCCCGCTGCGCGCAGGAGCGGCGCATGCGTGCGGCTCACCGGCGCCCTCAGGCCACCCGCAAGCTTCGCCTCGCCGGCTCCCCGCTTCCAGGACACCGAGACGATGGCGTCGGTCGCAACCCACCACGAGCGGTGGGTCTGGCACCCGGCCGCCCCCGCCAATTCGGCCAGCGCCTCTGAAAACCGGGCCCCGATCAACTCATCGCCGGCGTCGGTGTGCACGCGCAGGTAGTGATCTTCGGCCGCGACCGCGATCAGCCTGGCGGTGCGGCGCTTGGCCGAGAGGCGGCGGCGAAACAGGGCTTCGGCTTCGGGGAGCGGCGCCGCCACCAGCACCCGGGTCTCTATGCGCACCTGCGCTGGCCGCCAGGTCGCGGCGCGCAGCGCCATGACCGCGATGCTGATCACCCACACCTGCCAAAACAGCGTGAGAATGCCGCCCGGGCCCGCGCCTCGACCGACGAGGGCCGCGTCGATCAGCAACACCAACCCGGTGACCGGCGGCGTCATCGCCAGGCTGGTGACCAGCAAGCGGGGCCAAAAGCGCCTGACGCGGACGCCCACGATTTCATCGAAGGCAATTCCAATCGCCCCGCCGCCGACGATGCACGCCAGCCAATAGGCGTAACGCAGCACGGTTCGAAACCTGTCGGTGCCGAAGGGTCCGACAGCCCCGGCGAACAGACCCATGGCGACCAGCAGGGCGAGCTCGGCCGCCATCCGCCGGCTTCGCGGCGCGCGACGCAGCGCCTTGGAGGGGTTCATCGACAATCCCGTTCACGAAACGAATGCGCCTTTGGCGAAAGAGCGCCTAGCGTCTCGGCCCGGCGACGGCAATCGGAGGGCGAAACCTCGGAGTCGTTCATGTCCCTTCGCCGTCTGATTGCTCTCGCCGCCGCTATGGCCAGCCTCGGCCTGGCTCTCTATTCCTATCGCTATCTGGCTGGGGTTGGGCCGAGGTCGCCGGATATTCTCGCCAATGCCCTGGCCAAGCCGTGGCTGTACCTGCACATCGCCGGGGCGGCCACGGCGCTGCTGGTTGCGCCGCTTCAGCTTTGGCCGTGGCTGCGCGGACGCCATCGGTCGCTGCATCGACGCCTGGGGCGCATCTATATGGTGGCGTGCCTGGTCGGTGGCGTCGCCGGCTTCTTCGTCGCCTTTGGATCGACGGCCGGCCCGATCGCCACGAGCGGTTTCGCCACTCTGGCGCTCATCTGGATCGCGGTGAACGTGCAAGGCTGGCGCGCCGCCGTGGAGCGGCGCTTCGACAATCACCGGGCCTGGATGCTGCGCTCGGCGGCCCTGACGTTCGCCGCCGTCACCTTGCGGCTGTATCTGGGGATCGGCGTGGCGGCCGGCCTTCCGTTTCTGGACGTCTACCGGGCCACGGCCTGGGTCTCGTGGATCTCGAATCTGATCCTGGTCGAGCTGTATCTGCGCGGGGCATTGGGCGGCCGGGTCGCCGGAAAGGCGTTCCGGCAAGCGACGATCTGACCGCGCCGCGCGTCTTCTCACACCGCGTGGGTCTTGAGCAGCAAGCTGGTCTCGGTGGCCGCGATGCCTTCGATAAGGCGCACCCCATCGAGGGCGTTGGAAAACCCGGCCAGGCTGTCCGTCTCCAGTTCCGCGATCATGTCCCAGCGACCGTTGGTCATATGCACGGCCCGCACCTCGGGGAAACCGCGCAGGGACTGCAGCACCGAGCGTGAGCGCTCGCCCTCCACGGCGATGGCCATGATCGCCCGCACGCGGTCGGCGTCAGGCTGCATGCGGATGGTGAAGCCGCCGATGACGCCCTTGGCCAGCATCCGGTCGATGCGGTTCTGGACCGTCCCGCGGGAGACCTTGAGCGCCTTGGCGATCGCCGCGACGGGCGAGCGGGCATTGGCGCGCAGCAGGGTGACGAGCTTGCGGTCGGTTTCGTCCATGACATGGCATTTCGTTAACGATAGCCGACATTATGACAGAAATAACGTATTCTGTGCAGGGTCTGCCTGCTGTTCGCTAACATCAGCCTGGGCCATCTCTTAAGCGAAGCGGCGCCGTGAGTCGCCCAGCCGCCAATGAGAGACAGCATGCGCCCGACCTTTCTGATGACCGACCCGGCCCATTTCAACGTCGCCTATGCGATCAATCCATGGATGAAGCCGGCCGCCTGGAGCGCCGACGCCGCTCACCAGACGCGCGCCGCCCGCGCCGGCTGGGAAAACCTCAAGGCCGCCCTCGAAGCGGCCGGGGCCGTGGTCAAGGTCATGGCCGGGGTCGCCGGCCTGCCGGATCTGGTGTTCCCGGCCAACGCCGCGGTCGTGCTTGACGGCAAGGCGCTGGTGGCCCGCTTCCGCTTCGCCGAACGCGCCGATGAGGCGCCGCACTTCCACGCCGCGCTCGAGGCTCTGCGCGGAGGCGGTCTCGTGACCCAGGTCACCGACGTCGAGACCGCCTATCAGGAAGGGGCCGGCGATTGCATCTGGGACATCAACCGCGGCCATTTCTGGACCGCCAGCGGCCCGCGTTCGACCGCCGATTCCCTGCCCCTGATCAAGCGCCATTTCGGCGCCCCGGTGGTTCACATGCCGCTGGCGACGGAGGATTTCTACCACCTCGACACCTGCTTCTGCCCCTTGAGCGGCGGCGAAATCCTCTATTATCCGCCGGCCCTTTCCGAGGCCGCCTTGGCTGCGCTGGAAGCCCACACCACCCCCGATCAGCGCCTGATCGCCACCGATGAAGACGCCGCCCGGTTCTGCGTCAACGCCGTCAGCCTTGGCCGCACCCTGATCATGGCCCACCCGGCGGCGACGCTGGAAAGGCGCCTGACCGCGTTGGGCTACGATGTGGTCGGAGTCGACCTCGACCCGTATCTGCTGTCCGGCGGCGGGGCATTCTGCATGACCCTGCGCCTGGACCTGAAGAGCGCCCGGGCCACCGCCGCCCTGGAGGCCGCCGCATGAGCCAGACCGACACGGCCACGCGCACCGACTACCTGGCCCTGGAGGCCGAGTACGGGGCGCGCAACTACAAGCCGCTCGACGTCATTCTCACCCG
>DATBOH010000068.1:0-5017 GCA_036553915.1 Caulobacteraceae bacterium
ACTCGCCACGCGGCCCTCGAGAATGGATCGAAAGGCGGAAAAGGCGGGTCCGCCATAGAGCGTCGCCCGCGGTCCGGCCAAGGCGCGGGCAGACACGCCGCCAAACCAGTCATAGAAGAACGGCTCCCAGCGAAGCGCTTCGCCGCCTTCGGCCAGGGCGCGAAAGGCGGCATTGGCAAGCGCGATGTCTGCCTCGCCGCCTTGCGATTTCAGCCCCAGGCGGCCGACCATGGCGGCGGATAGCTCGGCCCGGTAAGCATTCGAAAACCCGTTGAGCGCGGCCATCAGCGGTTCGGGATCGCTGGCCAGCGTCAGGGCTCCGGCCAGTTGCTGGAGGTTCCAGAACACCGCCTCGGGCTGGCGGCCGAAACTATAGAGACCGGAATGGTCGAAATAGGCGGCGATGAAGTTGGGATCGTTGCGTGGCAAGAAGCGATACGGCCCGTAGTCAAAACTCTCGCCGGTGATGTTCATGTTGTCGGTGTTGAGCACGCCATGCACGAAACCCGCAGCCATCCAGGCGGCGACCAGGCGGGCGCAACGCTGGACGACCTCGGCGAGCAGGGCGGCGGCCGGGTTGTCGACGCCGGCGAGAGCCGGGAAATAGACGCCGATGACGTGACCGAGCAACGCGCCGACGCGGTCGGCGCGGCCCTCGGCGGCGTGACGCTGGAAGGAGCCGAAGCGGATGTGACTCCAGGACAGGCGCGCCAGAACCGCTGATCGCGTCGGGCTTGGTTCATCGCCGCGCATCAGCGCTTCGCCGGTCTCGATCAGCGAAAGGGAGCGAGAGGTCGGAACGCCCAGGGCCTCGAGCATGGCGGTGGCGAGAACCTCGCGCACGCCGCCCTTCAACGTAAGGCGACCATCGCCATCGCGCGACCAGGGGGTGAGCCCAGAGCCCTTTGTGCCGATATCCAACAATCGAGCGGCCGGCGGCTTTTCACGAAGTTGCGCGAACAGGAAACCGCGGCCGTCGCCCAAGTCAGGGTTGTAAACACGAAATTGATGGCCGTGATAGCGCAGCGCCAAAGCGTTTTCCTGGGCCCCGGGCAAAGCTTCGAAGCGACCGAAATGGGCGATCCACTCGGCGGTCGTAAGCCGCTCGAGGCCGACGCTGGCGGCGGCGCGCTGGTTGCGGAACCGCAGGATTGTCTTGGGAAATTGCGCTGGCGCGACCGGGTCGGCGAAATCCGGGCCGAGGTCGGTGAAGCGCGTGTCCGGTCGATAAGCGGGCGAGAGCGGCATGGCGCGATCACTCGCCCCGGAGACGCGGCTGCACAAGCCGCTTTCGCGCTAGGCCAAGCTCGTGTAACCGCCGATGATGGCCGGCCGGCTGACGCTCGCCTTCCTTAGGACCGAATCCTCGGCGGGTCTCGCCCCGGTGGCGACGGCGGTCGTCGCCCTGATGCTGGCCAATTCGCCGCTGGCGGATAGCTACTTCGCCTTCCTTGCCCATCGTCTGCCGATGGTGGTTGGAAGTTTCTCTCACACCGCCTCGATCGCCGATTGGATCAAGGATGGTCTGATGGCGGTGTTCTTCCTGATCGTCGGACTCGAGATCAAATTCGAGGTTTTGCGCGGCGCCTTGTCGAGTCCAAGACGGCTGGCGACGCCGTTGCTGGCCGCCGCTGGCGGGATGTTCGCCCCGGCGCTGGTGTATCTGGCGGTCAACGCCGGCCCGACTGGGACTGTCCAAGGCTGGCCGGTCGGCACGCCCACCGACATCGCTTTCGCCCTGACGGCGCTAGCGGTGGCCGGACGCGGATTGCCGCCCTCGCTGCGCCTGTTCTTGATGACCCTGGCGATCGCCGACGATTTCGGCGCCGTGGTGCTGATCGCCGTGCTGTTCACCCACGCCCTGAATTGGGCCGCCCTGGCCGGCGCCGGAGCCGTCCTGGCGCTGCTGGCCGCCCTCTCGCGCCGGCGCCGCGGTCCGATCTTGCTCTATGCGGCCGGTTTTGCGCTGGTCTGGGCGTTTTGCCTCAGTTCCGGAGTCAGCACTTCGGTGGCCGGCGTCGCCTGCGCCTTGACCGTTCCGGTGGGCGCGCGCCGGCCGGGCGGTGAAAGCATGCTGACGCTGTTCATGGACGCGCTGCATCCGTGGGTGGCCTATGTCATCCTGCCGGCGTTCGCTTTTTCGGCGGCCGGCTTTTCCTTCGCCGGGCTGACCGGGCGCGACGTCGCTTCGCCGGTCAGCCTTGGCATCGCCCTGGCCCTGTGTCTGGGCAAGCCGGCCGGCATCTTCGGAGTCACCTTCCTGGCTCACGGCTTGAAAATCGGCCGGCGGCCGGCCGGAGCCAGCTGGCTGGAGCTCCTGGGCGTCGCCGCGCTCGCCGGCGTCGGCTTCACCATGAGTCTCTACCTTGGCGCCTTGGCTTTCGCCGGCGCGGCCGCCGACGCGCAGCGCGAGGTGCGCCTGGGCATTCTGGCCGGATCGCTGATCTCGGTTTTGGCCGGAGCCCTGCTTATCAGGCTCGCCGCCCGCCGCCATCCGGCGACGGGCATAGCGCCGCAATGAGGCCTATTCGGCGGCCTGTTTGGGGCTGTAGCCAAGCACCGCCTTGACCTCAAGGTATTCGGTGAAGCCAAAATCGCCCCATTCACGGCCGTTGCCACTCATCTTGTAGCCGCCGAAGGGAGCCATCATGTCGCCGCCCTGACCATTGATCGACACCTGGCCGGCGCGCAGCCGCGAGGCGACGTCGCGGACCCTGGCCATGTCGGTCCCGGAGATGTAGGCGGCCAGGCCGTATTCGGTGGCGTTGCCGACCTCCACGGCTTCATCGACGCTGTCATAGCCCATGATCGACACAACCGGCCCGAAGATCTCCTCCTTGGCGATAGTCATGTCGTTGTTCACATTGGCGAAAACCGTCGGCTTGACGTAGTAGCCCTTGTCGAGTCCCTCGGGCAGGCCGGGTCCGCCGGTGACCAGTGTCGCGCCTTCTTCGATGCCAGCCTTGATGAGGCGCTGGATCTTTTCCCACTGGGTCTTGTTGACCACCGGGCCGATCTGGAAATTCCCGTTGGGATCGCCGACCGTGGTCGAGTCAGCGGCTTCCTTGGCGATGACGATGGCCTCGCCCATTTTCTGGGCCGGGACCAGCATGCGTGTAGGCGCGTTGCACGACTGGCCGCTGTTCTGCATCACATGGCGCACGCCGCCGCCGACCGCGGCGCTGAGATCGGCGTCCTCAAGAATGATGTTGGGGCTCTTGCCGCCAAGTTCCTGGGCGACCCGCTTGACGGTCGGAGCCGCGGCCTTGGCGACCTCGACACCGGCTCGGGTCGAGCCGGTGAACGACACCATGTCGATGCCAGGGTGCGCGGCGATCGCCGCCCCGACCTCGGCCCCGGTTCCGTTGATCAGATTGAAGACACCGGCCGGCACGCCGGCGGCATGCATCACCTCGGCCCACAGGATGGCCGAGAACGGCGCCTCTTCGGAGGGCTTCAGCACCATGGTGCAGCCGGTGGCCAAGGCCGGAACGACCTTGCAGGCGATCTGATTGATCGGCCAGTTCCAGGGCGTGATCATGCCGACGACGCCGATCGGCTCCTTGACGATCCGCGTCGGGCCGCGATCTTCCTCGAAGGCGAAGTTCTTCAACACGGCGATGCCGGTGGCGATGTGGCCGAGGCCGATCGGCGCCTGGGCCCGCTGCGCCAGGCTGGCCGGCGCCCCCATCTCCTCGGTGATCGCGTGGGCGATGTCGCCGAAGCGCTTCTGATATTCCGCCTGGATGCGCTCGAGGAGGTCTAGGCGCTCCTCGCGGGTGGTGAGCGAAAAGGTTTCGAACGCCTTGCGGGCCGCCGCAACCGCCTTGTCGACGTCGGCCGCCGAGCCGGCCGAAATGTGGCCCGCCACGCCTTCGTCGGCCGGGTTGATGACCGCCAGCGACTTTGGCGTAACCGGATCGACCCATTCGCCGTCGATGTAGAATTTCAGATACTCGCGCATGCCGGTCTCCTTCGGATCTGATGGTGCGTCGGTCCGGCCTGGCGACCGGCAAAGCCCTCGGCTCTTATCTTAGTGATCGCGGTTCACCTCGGAAAGAGGTGAAGCGGGCCGCGGGGCACCGCGTACGGAATCGGATTGACGCGGCGACGATGGCGCCTTTGATGCGCCGCCTTTCCCCGCCACGGAGGCGTCATGGCCGAGGATCCGACCGATTGGGGCGTCGCCACCCGTCTCGTCCGGGGGGGGCTGGCGCGCTCACCGCATGGCGAGATGAGCGAAGCCCTGTGGCTCACCCAGAGCTATGCCTACGCCAGCCCGGAGTCCGCTGACGCGCGCTTTGGCGGCGCCGAGCCGGGATACATCTACGCCCGATATGGCAACCCGACCGTAGCCATGTTCGAGGAACGCATGGCGTTGGTCGAAGGGGCGCAAGCCTGCCGCGCCGTGGCCTCGGGCATGGCGGCGGTGCATCTGGCGCTGATGGGCTTGCTGAAGGCCGGGGATCATGTGGTCTCCAGTCGGGCCCTGTTTGGCTCGTGCCGCTGGATCCTCACGGCCTGGGCCCCAAGGTTCGGAGTCGAAACCACGCTCGTGGACGGAACCTCACTGGAAAACTGGCGGGCGGCCATGCGACCCAATACGCGCGTGGTGTTTCTGGAGAGCCCCGCCAATCCGCTGCTGGAAATCGTCGACATCGCCGCGATCGCCGCCATTGCCCATGAGGCCGGCGCCCTGGTCGTGGTCGATAACGTCTTCGCTACGCCGCTCTATCAGTCGCCGTTGGCGCTCGGCGCCGACGTCGTGGTCTATTCGGCGACCAAGCATATCGATGGCCAAGGTCGGGTGCTGGGAGGCGCGTTGCTGGGCCAGAAAACGCTGCTCGAGGACGCCTACAAAGACCCCATGCGCCATACCGGACCGGCGCTTTCGCCCTTCAACGCCTGGCTGCTGCTCAAGGGCCTGGAGACACTGGAAGTGCGCGTCGATCGCCAGAGCGCCACCGCCGGCAATCTGGCCGATCGGATCGCGGAGCACGCCAAGGTGCGCGCCTGT
>DATBOH010000069.1:0-1984 GCA_036553915.1 Caulobacteraceae bacterium
TTCATCATCTACCTCGGCATCATCGCGTTGTGGCGGGCGATCGACGATCCGGGCCGTGCCGCCAAAGCGACGGCGATCCTGACCCTGGCCGGCGCGGTCGACCTGCCGATCATCAAGTTCTCCGTCGACTGGTGGAACACCCTGCATCAGCCGGCCTCGGTATTCCGGCTGGGCGGGCCGACCATCGCCCCTTCCCTGCTCGTCCCCCTGATCGTGATGGCGCTCGCCTTCACCGGCCTTTTTCTCACCCTGCATGTGATGGCGATCGAGAACGAAATCCTGCGCCGGCGAATCGCGCGGGTGACGATGCTGGCCGCCCATGAGGGCGACCGCCTCGCGCCGGGCCTTGCGGCCGGAGGCGCATGATGGGCGACCCTCATATCGGCTTCGTCATCGCGGCCTATGGGCTCGCTGGCCTGACGATCGCGGCGATGATTGGCTGGGTGGTCCTGGACTCCCGCCGTTTGAACGCTGAGCTCGCGCGGGCGACGCGGGCTCTCGACCACGCGAAGGGCGGCGCACAGGGTGAGGTCCGGTGAGCGTCGAGGCCGAAACCGCGGCCCCAGGCGTCAGGCGCTGGGTCGTCTATGTTCCGCTCATCGTTTTCATGGCGCTGGCGTGGCTTCTGTTCGAGCGGCTCGGCGCTGGCGATCCGGCAAGCATTCCCTCGGTGCTGGTCGGCCAGTCCGCCCCGCCCCTCGATCTGCCCGGCCTCGACGGCGCGCCCGGCCTGACCGGCGCCGACTTGCGCGCCGGGCATGTGAGCGTCGTCAACATGTTCGGCTCCTGGTGCGAGCCCTGCCATTTTGAGCATCGCTATCTGATGGCGCTCGCCGCCGATCCGGAGCTCAAGGCGAAGGGCGTCGCCGTCTATGGGGTCGCGCAAAGGGACTCGGCCGAGAACGTTCGCCGCTTCCTGGGCGCAGACGGCGACCCTTACGCCAAGGTGGGTCTCGATCCGGACAATCGCGCCGGCATCGACTGGGGCGTCTATGGCGTGCCCGAGACGTTCGTCGTCAGGGGCGACGGCAAGATGGTCTTCAAGCTGGTCGGACCGCTTACCGCCGAAACGCTCGAGAGCCAGCTCAAGCCCCAGATCCTCAAGGCGATGAAAGGCGGCTGACCGGACGCCAGGCAGGTTCCGGCGCCATTGGCGCTCCGCCCGTCCTTGATGTAATCACCTCTTACATGAGTCCGACGAGCGACGAGCCTGGCGAGCGCGATCAGCCGCGCGGCTATCATCACGGCAACCTGCGGGACGCGCTGATCCGCGCGGCGCTGGAACTGATCGCGAGGAAGGGGACAGCGGGATTCACTTTCGCCGAGGCCGCCCGCTTCGCCGGCGTCAGCCCGGCCGCGCCCTACCGGCATTTCCGCGACCGCGACGAATTGATGGCGAGCGTGGCGCTGCGGGGCTTCGGCGAGTTCGAGGCCCATCTCGCGCACGCCTGGGATGGCGGACGACCCGATGCGTTGACCGCCCTGGATCGGCTCGGCCGGGCCTATCTCGAATTCGCCCGCGGCAAGCCCGCGTTCTACTCGGCGATGTTCGAAGGGGGCGTCCCGGTCGGGGCCAGTCCCGCGCTCAGAGAAGCCAGCGAACGGGCTTTCGCCGTCTTGCGCGGCGCGGCCGATGAGATCTGCGCCTTACTCCCCAAGGCCGGCCGGCCGCCGGCGTTGATGGTGGCGCTCCACATCTGGGCCATGGCCCACGGCGTCGCTTCGCTGTTTGGACGCGGCGATGGCGGGCAACGCACGCTGCCGATGCCGCCGGAGGATCTTCTGGAGGCGGGCGTGCTGGTCTATTTGCGCGGACTGGGGGTGAAAGGGGCTTGACAGCCGGCCGCCTGACGAAGTAAATGTTCATTACATTAACACGAGGACACGCCATGCTTCCCATCGTTCTTACTGTCCTGGGGTTCCTGTGGTGGTGGCCGATCGGGCTCATCATTCTCGCTTTGTTCATCAGCCGGGGAAGGCTCGG
>DATBOH010000075.1:0-6333 GCA_036553915.1 Caulobacteraceae bacterium
CCTGTTCGTCTACCTCGCCATCCAGACCGGCTCGGCCAGCAACGGCGGCGCGCTGGTCGACCAGAAGATTGCTAATGCCTCCGAGACGGTTACGGCGCCGGTCAAGAACGCCGAATCGCGCGCTGGCGCGGCGCTTGAGAATGCCGGTCAGTCACTGAAGCAGAAAGCCGGCGATACGTCTCAGCCCTAGCCCCTAGAGCAAACCCCGTTTAGACGAAATCATCGGGATAATTTGCTCTGGAATCCAACTTTCTAGAGCTTGATTCAACGTTTGCAGCTGTTCCGTGCAAACGCACCAAGCTCTAGCGGCGCTTCTTGCCGGTCGGCGGCGGGGGCTCGCGCCCTTCGAGAAAGCTGCGGATCGCCGCCCCGAGATAGCTGGGATTGCGCAGCGCCATGAAGGCCGCCGCGGCGGTCGCCGCGATGATGGTCACCGGGGCATCTTTGAACAGATTGATCACCCGCGCCGTCGGATCGGCGCCTCGCGGCGTGAGCTTTTTGACCTTCTTCGGCCGGGCCACGATCATCAGCGCCAAACCGACGATCAAGGCCAGGAGAGCGGCAGAGCCGGCCACGACCGCGGCCGCCCCGGCCGGCCCCAACGCTGGCCGCACCAAGGCGAACAGCGCAAACGCCAGCGCGATCACGAACACCCCAGCGCTTACGGCGATTACCGCCGCCGCGGCCAGGCCGATGCCGACCCGGGTCAGAAGCTGGCGGATCACCGGCTACGGTTTGACAACAGCAGCCCGAGCAGCAGCCCGAGGCCGAGGCCGGTCAGGGCGGCCGTAACCGGGCGCTCCTTGACCCGCTCGACGACATAGCGCTGGGCCTCGCCCAATTGTTCGCTGGCATTGTCGCGATATTCGCGGGTTCGCTCGCGCAGGGTCTCCGCATGCTCGCGCAAGGCCTCCTGGGCGTTGCGGGCGCTCTCGGCCAATTTGGCCTGGGCCGTGGCCAGGGTCTCGTTCTCGCGGATGGCCTTGGCGGTTTCGGCCAGCTTGGCCTGGGCCGCGGCCATGGCGTTGTTGACGGACTTCTGGCCCTTGTCGGCCGCCGCGCTGAGGGTTTCGCCAAGCTCTTCCGGCGCAAAGGTGTTGGTGCTCATGGCGTTCTCCGTGTGTGCAAGCCCGGACCTGGCAGGGTCAACGCCGCCTGTGCATGGCGGTTCCTCATCAGGCGGCAGACCCTCTAATTAAGGGCCCGGCGGCGGTTACGCCAGAGCTTGGGTCGGCGGAATGCGCAACAGCCCGGCCGCGGGCCGCACGATCCAGCCCCTCCCGGCGGACGGTAGGGCGCTGGGCGGAACCCAACCGCGGCCGACCGGATTGCGCCCAGGGGGTCCGTTCATCCGAAGGGTTCAGGGACCATGAAACGCCTGACGCTCACCCTGGTCGCCGCGACCCTGGCGGTCGCCTGCCACCGTCAACCAGCCACCTCCGACACCGCGGCCGACAATGCCGCCGCCGCTTCCGCGACCCCCGGAGCCAGCGCCGCCGCCGCTCCGCAGACCACCTCGGCGGCTGATTTCGTCGCCAAGGCGGCGGCCACCGACGCCTATGAGATCGCCGCGGCCAAACTCGTTCTTGGACACAATCCCAGCGAGGCGATCAAGCGCTTCGCCCAGATGATGGTCCACGACCACACCGATTCAACCGCCAAGCTGAAGGCGGCGATCGCCAAGTCCGGTCAGAGCCTCGCCTTGCCGCAGGCCCTGCCGCCGGACCTGCAGGCCAATCTCGACGCCCTCAAGGGGGCCGCCGCGGGCCAGCTCGACGGTCTCTATGTCGGTCAGATGGTCGACACCCATCGCCAGGCCGAGACGGTGATGACCGCTTATGCCGCCAATGGCGACGTCGCGTCTCTGAAGTCATTTGCCGCCGCCGTCGCCCCGATAGTACGGCGCCATCTGGAGGCGGCGCAGGCGCTGCAGGCCAAGGGCTGATCCTGGCGGGTGAAACGCCCTCAGCGCACCGCGACAAGATTGTCGTCGGAATTGCGATCGATGAGCTCGTTGTACGGATCGACGCCGGCGAAGGCCGGCTTGGCGGCGGTGACAAAGCGATACCGACGCACCCCCGACGTGATCCGCTGCTTGGCGAGATACAGCACCTTGGCCTGGCTGAAATCGGCTTCGTCGGGGCGCTCGGTGAAGAGGCCAAGATCGACAGTCTCGTCCATTGGCGTCGGGCGCTCGACGCCAGAGCCGTCGGCGTAGGCCTTGCCGGCGCTCACCGTCAGCGTCGTCTCATAACGCCCGTCGGGCAGAATCCGGCTGCTCGCCGATACCGCCCGGAGATCATAGAGCGTGATCTTCTCGAACAGGTCGGTGATCAGTTGCTGCTTGTCGGCCGGGGCCTGGGCTCGGAGCGCCGCCACGAGATCAAGCGCTGTGGGGTAGGGCGCGCCCTTGAAAGCGTAGCGAGCCAGAAGGCCGCGCAGCGCCCGGTTGACCGCCGCCTCGCCGATCTCGTCGGCCAGGCGATACATCACCAGCGAGCCCTTGCGATAGTGAATGTAGCCCTGATCCGGTTCCACCTTTTCCAGCGGCGCCTCAGGCGCGGTTTCGCCGCCCCGCGCCCGCAGATATGAATCCAGCTCGTATTTCAGGAACTTGCGGATGCGTTCTGGGCCGTACATCAGGCGCATGACGCGGAGGGCCGAATACTGCGCCAAGGTCTCCGATAGCGCCGTCGCGCCCTGCTGATCGGCGCCGATGATCTGGTGCGCCCACCACTGATGGGCGAACTCGTGCGCGGCCACATAGGTCACCATGTCGATGCGCGACGGATCGCGATAGTCGGCGATGAAACCAAGGCCTTCCGACCAGGGAAAGGTGCCGGCGAAGGATTGGGCGAACTGGTCGTAGTCCGGGAACTCGACGATTCGGGCCTGGCGGAATTGATAGGGGCTGAAGTTGGCCTCGTAGTAGTCGAGCGAGACCATCAGGGCGCGCAGCATCCGGTCGACGTTTTCGCCATGGTTGGGGTCGTAGTAGACCGAGAAATGCACCCCTCTGTAGGTCGCGTCGCGTACCGCGTAGCGGGCCGATTGGATCGAGAAGAACTGCAGAATGGGCTGGTTGCTGACGAAGCGTACGGTGCGCCGGCCTCCGCTCACCGTGTCGCTGACCTGGTAGCCGGGCGCGAGCGGCGTCTGGTCGGCGTCGGTGGTGACAGTGATGTCGCTGGTCACCCAGCCGCCGCGGCCAATGTAGGTATAGGCTCGCGACGCCTGGTCCCCAAGCGGAGCCGGGTGCAGGACCGGCGGCAGGCCATAGCGACGGCGCTTGCTGACATCGGTGAGCAGCTGGCTGCGATCCATGCCGATGACCGGGGCGATCTGAGCCGAATTCACGAATGTTCCGTCGGCCACCACATTGGCGAGGTCGCGGGTGCGCCGGCGGCTATTGCGAAAGCCGCGCTCGCTCAACAAGGTGTCGAATGACAGGGTCCGGGTCTCGCCGGGCGCCATAGGCGTGTCGAAGGCGAAGATGCGATAATTGAAACGGTCGAAGGTCTTTTTCGGCCATGCCGCCTGCACGCTCAGGGCCCGCACCTCAAGATCGCGGTCGAAGCGGACATGCAGTTCGCGCACCGGCGCTCCGGTGTCGTTGCGCAGCACATAGACGCCGCGGGTCTCCAACGACGGCGCTCTGGGATCGATGGTCACAGTCAACTTGACCGCGATGGCCTGCGGTTGCGGCAGGCTTTCGAACCGCAGCAGGGTCTTTTCGTAGTCGGCCTTCCAGCGATCGTCACCGGGCTCGGTGCGGTACGGATTGAGGTCGTGGGTGTTGTAGGTGATGAACGCGCCGGCCGAGGCCCAAATGGCCAGAAGACCGATGGCGAGCAGCGCTGGACCGCGCCTTAGCCGGCCGCGCACGGCGGCCAGCCGCGCCCGCCACGATCGCTCGGCGCCGCGCCGCCAAAGCAGGTGGGCGACGACCAGCAGCAGGGCCGCGAACGCGCTCCAGTATAGCCGCTCCCACCAGGCTCCGATCCAGAACCGTCCCTGGCCATTCATGTCCGACAACGGCACCGGATTGCTGGACCCGTAGATGTAGAGGTGGTTCTCCAGCCCGTTGGCCGGCAGGGCGAAGCGGGCGACAATGTAAACCACCATCACCGCCCAGCCGGCGAACTTGTTGAGCGCGATCACCTGGCCGAACACCGCCAGGGCCGCGACCATGCTCAGGTCGACGATCCCTGGGGCCACGTACCAGAGGCCATACTCACCGAACTGATAGTCGTGATAACCCTTGAAGGTCTGGACCAGCACCGCCGCCAGCACCCCGACCAGCAACACCGCCGCCATCACCAGCACCACGGCCAGCGTCTTGGGGATGAGGTAGAGCCAGTCGGCGGTGGGGGTGGCGTCGATGATCTCGTGCATGCCGCGGTCGCGGTCGCGCCAGACCAACTCGCCGGCGAAATAGGCCGCAATGATGACGACGAAAAAGCTGAAACTGCCGTCGAGTATCGGGATCAGCAGCCTGGTCACCGGCCACACCGCCGAGCCGTAGCGGCCGTCGTCGGTCCCGGTCCACAGCGCTCCGGCGGCGTTGGCTAGCGCCAGGCCGAGCATGACCCAGAACACCGGACTGCGGAACACCAGCCCGACGTCGAAGCGGACCCGCTCGTGGGCCTGGGCGAGAAGGCTGCCGCGACCGAAACGTTGTACCGCGGGCGGGGCCGTGATGGCGGCCGGCGCGGCGAGGTCTGGATCGGCCGCCTTGGCCGGCGCTCCGCCGCGAGCCTTGCGCCGGTAGAGCGGATAGGCCGCCGCCAGCGCCGCCGCCCCCAGCGCCATCATCAGCAGGCGGTTAAACAACAGCGAGCCGACCAGCGGCGGCAACAGGGTGTTGCGCTCGCTGGCCGTCCAGTAGCGGGTCGCTACGTCGAAGGCGAACATGCCGAACGGATCCCACGGGGCCAGCGACGGCTCCAGATCGGGCTTGCCGAACATCAGCCCCAGGATCGCATAGGCGACGATCAGCACGATCACGGCCACGAACACCCAGGCGAGCGAACGGACCGTGGTCGCCAGGGTGAAGAACAGGGCGGCGGTGAAGAAGGCGGTCGGCAGGGCCATGGCCACGTAGGCGTAGGCATAGGCGTCTGGCCGGAATGGCCCGAACTTGTCGGCGTCCAGGCCGGGCAACAACGATCCAACCACCAAGCCCAGCGTCACCGACAGCAGGCAGACCATCGCGGCGACGAAGGCCCCGGCGAACCGGCCATAGAGATAGTCGAAAGTTGACAGCGGCGCGGCCCTGAGGATCGGCCCAAAGCCTGTGTCGTCGTCGCGCAGCACCGCGACGGCCACGAAGGCCGTCGACGCGAACATGAAAAACAGGCCCATGACCAGATGCGTCTGGATGGTGGCGAAGGGCGCGTTCTTATGGATGTTCTCCGTGTCGCCGATCTGAATCTGGTCGCTGGCGACAAAGCCGAAGGTCATCAGGAAAAACAGCCCGGCCACGGCCCAAAACAGCGGCGAGCGGATGACTTGCCGGAACTCGAACCAGGCGACGCTGAGAAGCACGCGTCAGGCCGCCCGGGTCTTGGGATGGATTCCGGCCAGGGTCGAGAAATAGACGTCGTCAAGGCCGCCAGCGGTGGGCTCGAATCCCGGCCCTGGCGCGGTTTCGCTGAGCACATGGACGATCGTCCGGCCCGAGAACAGTCGCGAGGAGATCACTTCGTGGCCTTCGCGAACCGCCGCCAGCTCATGCTTATCGACACTCTTCATCCACAGCCGCCCGTCCAGAGCCCTGGTCAGCTCGGCCGGGGCCCCTTGGCGCACGATCCGGCCATCGCAGATGATCGCCATGGCCGGACACAGGTCGGCGACATCGGCGACGATGTGCGTCGACAGAAGCACCACGACGTTCTCGCCGATCTCGGCCAGCAGGTTGAGAAACCGGTTGCGCTCCTCCGGATCGAGACCGGCGGTCGGCTCATCGACGATGATCAGTCGTGGCCGGCCGATAAGGGCCTGGGCGATGCCGAAGCGCTGACGCATGCCGCCCGAGAAGCTGGCCAGCGAACGCTTGCGCTGATCCCACAGATTGACCTGACGCAGCAGACCCTCGACCAGCTCCCGCCTTGGCTTCGGCGCGGCCACGCCCTTGAGGATCGCCAGATGGTCGAGCATCTCGAGCGCCGAGACGCGCGGATAGACTCCAAAGTCCTGCGGCAGATAGCCAAGGATGCGCCTGAGGGCGCCCGGGTCGGCGAGCACATCGATGTCCTCGAAGCGCACGAAGCCGGAAGTCGGAGTCTGCAGGGTGGCGACAATGCGCATCAGGGTCGACTTGCCGGCGCCGTT
>DATBOH010000083.1:0-10619 GCA_036553915.1 Caulobacteraceae bacterium
TGGATGGAGGTCGACGACGAGAACGGCAATCGCGGCTGGATGTTCTCGGCCTATTCCACGTCTCGCTGAGGTCTCTTTCGCGCCCGCCTAGTGGAAGTCACGGCTGCGTTGTAGGCGGCCGAGCTGCTGGGCGTCGCTCTCCCTCAGGCTCGCGAGCCGGCCAGTAAGGTCGGTAAACCGCTCGGCGACCACATGGATGACCTCGCCGGCCTTCTGGATGCGGCCATGCACCAGCAGGAAGCGGGCGCTCATCACCGTGCGTCGGTTGGCCTCGAAGACATCCGGCCAGACCACCGCATTGGCCACCCCGGTCTCATCTTCCAGAGTGGCGAAGACGACACCCTTGGCCGTGCCAGGGCGCTGGCGGATCAACACCAGACCACCGACCTTGACGCGCGCGCCATGGCGCAGATCCTTGAGACGGATCGCCGGAGCCGCGCCTAGATCGTCGAGCAGGTCGCGGAAAAAAGCGCACGGATGAGCCTTCAGAGACAGCCCGGCGGTCCGATAATCCTCGACCACGTGGGCGCCCAACGGCATCGCCGGCAACGCCGCCGGCGCTTCAGGGGACGGATCCATCAAGGCCAGCAGGGGCGCATCCCGGCGGGCCTGGGCCTCGGGTCCCAGACGCTTCACCGCCCACAGGCCTTCGCGGCGATCGAGCCCCAAAGCGCGCAAGGCGTCGGCTTCGGCCAATTTCTCCAGGCTCTGACGTGACAGGGCGGCGCGGGCGATGAGTTCCGGCAAGCTCCTGGCTCCGGCGGCGCGCGCCGCCAGCAGACGTTCAGCCTCCAAACGCCGCAAACCGCCGATGCTGCGCAGGCCTAGCCGCACGGCGCAAAAGCCGGGCGATGGCGCGTCATTGGCGGCGAGCGGCTCGAGCCGGCAATCCCAGTCGCTGGCCAGAATGTCGATCGGGCGCACCTCGACGCCGTGTTCGCGGGCGTCGCGCACCAGTTGGGCCGGCTGATAAAAGCCCAACGGCTGGCTATTGAGCATGGCGGCGCAAAAGGCGTCCGGGCGATGGTGTTTGAGCCACGCCGAAACATAGACCAGCTTGGCGAAGCTGATGGCGTGGCTTTCCGGAAAGCCATAGGAGCCGAAACCCTCGATCTGGCGAAAGCAGCGGTCGGCGAAATCCGGGTCATAACCGCGCGCCATCATCCCGGAGACGAACTTCTCGCCATAGACCCCGACATCGCCATTGTGACGGAAGGTAGCCATGGAGCGGCGCAGGCCATTGGCCTCCTCGGGCGTGAACTTCGCGGCTTCTATGGCCAGGCGCATGGCTTGTTCCTGAAACAGCGGCACCCCCAGGGTCTTGCCGAGCACCTGGCGCAGCTCGTCAGCCGGACCATGCTCGGGACCCGGAGCTGGAAAACGCACCGCCTCCACACCTTCGCGCCGACGAAGATAGGGATGCACCATGTCGCCCTGGATCGGCCCTGGCCGCACGATCGCCACCTCGATCACGAGGTCGTAGAATCGGCGCGGCTGCATGCGTGGCAGCATCGACATCTGGGCCCGGCTCTCGACCTGAAAGACGCCGACCGAATCGGCCTTCGACAGCATCGCGTAGACACCTGGATCCTCCCGCGGAATGTCGGCCAGATCGGCGATGCCAAGCAAGCTCATCGCCTTGCGGATAGCCGTCAGCATGCCGAGCGCCAAGATGTCGACCTTCATCAGCCCCAGGGCGTCGATGTCGTCCTTGTCCCACTCCAGGAAGGTTCGATCCTTCATCGCCGCATTGCCGATCGGCACGGTCTCATCCAGACGGCGGCGGGTGAGCACAAAGCCGCCGACATGCTGCGACAGGTGGCGCGGAAAGCCGATCAGCGCCTCGGCCAGGGCCACCGCGCGCCGCACCTGCGGATTGGCCGGGTCCAGCCCCGCCTGACGAACATGGGCGTCCGGCAGATCCTGTCCGTGGCCGCCCCAAACAGTGTTGGCCAACGCCGCGGTGACATCTTCGGTGAGCCCCAGGGCCTTGCCGACATCGCGGATGGCGCTGCGCGGCCGATAGTGGATGACCGTGGCGCAGATCGCCGCTCGCTCGCGCCCATAGCGCTCATAGACATATTGGATCACCTCCTCGCGCCGCTCATGCTCGAAATCGACATCGATATCGGGAGGCTCGTCACGCTCCTTGGAGATGAAGCGGGCGAACAGCATGTCGTGATCGGGCTCGGTCGGGTCGACCGCCGTTACGCCCAGGCAGAAGCAGACCACCGAATTGGCGGCCGAGCCGCGCCCCTGGCAGAGGATGCCCTGGCTCCGCGCCCAGGCGACGATGTCGTGCACGGTGAGGAAATAGTTGGGATAGTCGAGCTCCTCGATCAACGCCAGTTCGTGGACCAGCAGGCGCCGCACCCTATCCGGAACACCGGCCGGGTAACGCCAGGCCGCGCCCTTCCAGGCCAGATCGGCGAGATGGACGATGGCGGTCTTGCCGGGCGGCACCGGCTCGTCCGGATATTCGTATTTCAGGTCCCCAAGGTCGAAGCCGATGCGTGCGGCCACATCCATGGTGCGCTCGACGGCCGCGGGAAAGGCGGCGAACAGCCTAGTCATCTCGGCCGGCGATTTTAAATGCCGTTCGGCATTGGCCTGAAGTTTCAGCCCGGCCGCCGCTATGGTGGTCTTTTCACGAATGCAGGTCAGCACATCCTGCAGGGCGCGGCGTTCTGGACCATGGTAGAGCACATCGTTGCCGGCCACGAGCGGGACATCGCAACGCTCGGCCAGGTCATTCAGGCGCCACAGGCGTTTCTGGTCGCCGCCGCCATAGGGGCGTGAGGCGAACAGCCAGAGATGACCGGCGAAGGCCCCGCCGAGCCGCGTCAGCCTGTCGGCGAAGGCGTCGTCCAGGCGTTGGGGCGGAACGACAAGCAGAAGCTGTCCCGCCGCCGCGCCTTGAAGGTCGGCGAAGGTCAGGTGACACGCGCCCTTGGCCGCGCGTCTCTGACCGGTCGTTAACAGACGGGTGAGGCGGCCCCATGCTTCGCGGTCGCTCGGATAGCAGACCACGCTCGGCGTTCCGTCGGTGAAATCGAGACGCGCCCCGACCACGACCTTCTGACCGATTTCCCGACCCTTGGCCCAGGCGCGCACCACCCCCGCCAGGCTGTTGCGATCGGCGATGCCGATGGCCGCCAGACCCAATGCTTTGGCGGTCAGCACCAGTTCCTCGGGGTGCGAGGCGCCCTGCAGGAAACTGTAGTTGGAGACTACCTGCAGCTCCGCATAGGTCATCTGCAATCCTCCCCAGAGGACATGGTCATCCGAACAGCCCATGCAGCCACCATTTCGGCCTATCGACGCCATCGTAGAGGCCGGCGCGGAACAGCCAGAAGCGGGCCCCCGCCTCATCCTCCACCTGATAGTAGTCGCGGGTTTTCAACCGATCGGCGTCATCGAACGGACGCCGCCACCATTCTTCGGCCAGGCGTTCAGGGCCCTCGGCGCGCCACACCCGATGCACCCGCCCGCGCCAGCGGAACATCAGCGGCGGATCGTCAGGCACCGGGGCGACCGCCTCGATTGGCTCCGGTCGGCGAAACAGCCGCAAGGGTCTGGGGCGATCACAACCCCAGCCCTCAGTTTTGACCAGCGCGGCCAAAGGCGGCCGGCGACGGGCTGCTCGTTCCGGCGCATGACTGGGGAAAGCCTCGTTGCGCCAGACCGCTGTCGCTCCCAACCGGTTGACCAGACGGTCGATGAACGGCGCCAGAGCCTCCGGTTGCCGGCCCCTCACTCTCTCCATATCGCACTGTTCGGCGCTCACCGTTTCGACCCCGGCGGCCGTCAGGCTCGCGTCTTCGATTCCAAAGCCCGGATCGATTGTCTCAAGGCGCGGCCGCAACAGCCGCGCCACCGCCCGCCAGTCGCGGCCGGCCAGCGCCAGGCTGATACTTGTCGCTTCAAACCGGCCATCGAGCCGATGGAAGGTCAGCTCGAACGCGCGACCGCCCTGCCCCGCCGCCTCCAGGCGCGCGCAGAGCTGCTCGGAAAGGTCGTTGCAGACGCGCGCCAGATCATCCGGCGCGCTGATCGGTTCGGCGAAGGCGACGCGAACGAGCCATGGTGTCGGCGGGCGGCGATAGATCAGGGCTTCGCCGGCGGCGCCGAGCGCCTGATCCAGCCGTCTCCAGACGGCTTCTCCAAAACGCTGGGCGACCTGTCGCCGCGGCAAGGCCGCCAGTTGGTCAATGCGCTTGAGGCCCAGGCGCGCCAGTTGGACGGTGGTTTCCGGCTCCAGGTTCAAGGCCGCCACTGGCAGAGGCGCCAGATGCTCCGCCTCCGCGCCGGACGCGACGACGGCCGGTGCAAAACGCGCCAAGGCCCAGGCGGCGGCCGCCGAACCGGCCACGGCGGCCTGGGCCGCGAAGCCCTGAGCGATCAGACGGTTCAGCAGATCGGCTCTCATCGCCGCCTCACCGCCCCACAGATGCGCCACGCCGGTGATGTCGAGAAACAGTCCGTCCGGCGGATCCATGGCCACGGCGGGAGAGAATCTCACGCACCAGTCGGCCAGGACCGTCAGGGCGCAGCGGTCGGCCTCCGGCTCGGAGTCGGCGAGCTGGAGGGTGGGAACCAGGGCGCTGGCGTCGGCGGCCTTCTGGCCGACGTACAGGCCAAGGCGGGCAGCGCCTTCATCAACCGCCGTCAGCCGCCTGACGCCGGCTTCGATCGTCGCCAGAGCGAGGACTTCACCCGACCCGGCTGAGCGGCGGCGCCAGTTGTCGATCGCCCAGTTCGGCAACCACACGCAAAGGCAGCGGGCCATCGGTCTTCTCCATGATCCAGGCCCCGGGTCGACCGCCCCGGCAGCGCTCCAGATCGACGCGCCAGCGCGGCGCTCCCAGGCCCGGCTCGCCCGTCCGCGGCTCGCTGGGCGTCGAGGCTATTTTCCACCGGCTCATGGCGGTCGAGCCATGCGCTTGCGAAGCTGATCCGAACATCCGCCGACGAATAAGAAAGCCGGTCGCGCCGCGGATTTCGCAGGCGAGTTGCAGCCGGCGTCCGGCGACGAGGTCCGGAACCTCGGCCTCGCCGATGGCGGCCGCCACGCCCGGACTGGTCAGGGCCTCTTCCAGCACCCTCAAAGCAGCCGCCTTATCCTTGACGCACACCTGGATCAGACGTTCGGCGGGAAAGCCGAGGCCCGCCAATCCCGGGGCATAGAGATCGTCGCGGCGCATGACCCAGACCACATCTCCGGTTTCGGCCAAGGGGGCGGCCAGAGCGGCGACAAAGGCGGCCGCGGCGACCGCGGTCTCGATCTCCAGCCCCTCGCCGCCGGCTTCGTGCCAGCAGCCGAGCGGCAGGCCGCCGCCTGGCAGGCGTTGGTCGATGCGCGCATCGCCGAACGGCAAGGTCGGACGCGTCGCGGCGGCTTCCAAAAGCGAAAGCTGCGCGCGCATGGCCTGCGCCTTGGATGGCAAGGAATAGCTCATTTGTTCTCTTTTTGTTCTAGGCCTGAAGCGGCGAGAGTCAAGCACGCGCAAATGCCGAGGTTCAGGCCTCTGAGACCGACGCGCGCGCCAACTTAGGGGCCGCATGGGATTGGCGTGGCGGCTTTCCTCCCTATGGTGGCCGATGGGGCGCCAGCCAGGGATGCGCATGCCGATACGTCATATCCTGATCGCCAATCGCGGCGAGATCGCCATCCGCATCGCCAGGGCGGCGGCCATGCGGGAGGTGAAGACCACGGCGGTGTTTGCTTCCGGCGACGGTGCTTCGCTGCACGTCAGGGCCGCGGATGACGCCCAAGCGCTGCCCCAAGCCGGGCCGGCCGGCTATCTCGACATCGAAGCTATCATCCTCGCCGCTCGCACCGCCGGCTGCGACGCTGTCCATCCCGGATATGGCTTCCTGGCCGAAAACCCGGCCCTGGCCGCCGCCTGCAAGGCCGCTCGGCTGACCTTCATCGGCCCTTCGCCGGAGACGCTCGAAACCCTCGGCGACAAAGCCAAGGCGCGCATCCTGGCCCAGCGTCATGGCGTGCCGGTGATCGAAGGCATTTCCGGACCGGCCAGCCAGGTGGCGGTCGAGGCGTTCTTCGCCAGTTTGCCGGCCGGATCGGCGATGATCATCAAGGCGAGCGCCGGCGGCGGCGGTCGCGGCCTGCGAATCGTCCGCGCCACCAACGAGATAGCCGCCGCTTTCGCCTCCGCCGCCCGCGAGGCCAAGGCGGCTTTCGGCGACTCCAACCTCTATGCCGAGCGGTTGCTTGAAAACGCCCGCCATATCGAGGTGCAGGTGGCCGGCGACCGTACGGGCGTCATGGTGATTGGCGATCGCGACTGTTCGATCCAGCGCCGGCATCAGAAGCTCATCGAGATCGCGCCGGCCCCGAATCTGAGCGAGGCCCTGCGCGAACGCCTGCATGACGCCGCCGCCACCCTCGCCGCCCAGGTTCGCTACCGAAACCTTGGCACACTCGAGTTTCTCCTCACGCCGGAACCAGACGCCTTCGCTTTCATCGAGGCCAATCCGCGCCTCCAGGTCGAACATACGGTCACCGAGGTCGTGACAGGCCTTGACCTGGTGCAGATGCAGATCCGGCTGGCCGGAGGCGAGAGCCTCTCTGACCTTGGGTTGAGCGCCGCGCCGGCGCCAAACGGATTTGCGGTCGAGGCGCGGATCAATCTCGAAACCTTGGCTTCGGATGGCTCGCTCACGCCAGCCGGTGGGCAAATCGAAGCCTATGAGCCGCCGTCGGGGCCCGGCGTGCGCGTCGATGGCTATGGTTGGGCCGGCTATGTCGCCGGCCCGCAATTCGACCCGCTGCTGGCCAAGGTGATCGGTTCCGGTCCAACGCTGGCCGCCGCCACCGGCCGCACCGAACGCGCCCTGGCCGAGTTCCGCCTCGAAGGCGTGGAGAGCAATATTCCGCTGTTGCGGGCGCTGCTGCGGCGTCCAGAGGTGATTGAGGGCCGCGCCACCACCCGCCTCGTCGATGACCATGCAGGCGAACTGGCGAAGGTCGCCGCCGCGCTCTCCGATCGTTGGGCGCAGGCCGGCGGCGCCACCGATCCACTCCCCGAACCGGACATCGAAACGATCGCTCCAGAGGGGACCATGGCGGTCGAAGCCGGCCTGGCGGGCACGCTCGCCAATTTCGCCGTGGCCGAAGGCGACCGCGTTCATGAGGGTCAACCGATCGCCATCCTTGAAGCCATGAAGATGGAGCATGTGCTCGCCGCCCCAGTGTCAGGGCGGATCGCCGGCTTCGCCGCCGCCGTCGGCGACATCCTCGCCAAGGGCCAGGCGGTCGCCTTCATCGCTCCCGAAGTGGTTGAAGGCGGCGCTGGCGACACCGAGGCCGAGACTGATCCCGACGCCATCCGCCCCGATCTGGCAGAGACGCTCGAGCGCTGGCGCGAGATCTCCGACGAAGCCCGGCCCGAAGCGGTGGCGCGCCGCCGCGACCGCGGCCAGCGCACGGCGCGAGAGAACATCGACGCCCTCGTCGATCGCGGCAGCTTCCTGGAATATGGGGCCTTCGCCCTGGCGGCCCAGAAGCGCCGTCGCGGCGAAGACGAATTGCGGCGGATGAGTCCGGCCGACGGCCTCGTCTGCGGCCTGGCCCGGGTCAATAGCGCGCTGGTCGGCGACGACAAGGCGCGGTGCGCCGTGCTCGCCTATGACTTCACCGTCCTGGCCGGCACCCAGGGCCACATGAACCATCTCAAGACCGATCGCTTGCTGGAGATCGTCGAGACCCAATCCTTGCCGGTCGTGTGGTTCGCGGAGGGCGGTGGCGGGCGCCCCGGCGACACCGACGGCGTCGGAGCCTCGGGCCTGGCGACGCCGAGCTTCAAAGCCTACGCTCGCCTGGCCGGCCTGGTCCCCAAGATCGCGGTGGTGTCCGGACGCTGCTTCGCCGGCAACGCCGCCTTCGCCGGTCTCTCGGAGATTCTCATCGCCACGCGCGGCGCCAATCTTGGCATGGGCGGGCCGGCGATGATCGAAGGCGGCGGCTTGGGCGTCTTCGCCCCCGAGGAAATCGGGCCCATGGAGATCCAGACCGCCAATGGCGTCGTTGACATCCTGGCCGACGATGAAACCCATGCCGCCGGACTGGCGCGCCAGGCGCTCAGCTACTTCCAGGGCCATGTGGAGGCCGGCGCCGCCCCCGACCCGCGCCGCTTGCGGGCGGCCGTGCCGGAAAACCGCCTGCGCGTCTACGATGTCCGCAGGGTCGTCACCGGTCTGGTCGACGAAGGTTCCTTTCTTGAGCTGCGCCGCGCGTTCGCACCGGGAATGGTCACCGGCCTGGCGCGGTTGGAGGGCCGTCCGGTGGCTCTGGTCGCCAACGATCCGACCCATCTCGGCGGGGCCATAGACTGCGATGCAGCCGACAAGGCGGCGCGGCTGTTCCAGCTCGCCGACGCCTACGATCTTCCGGTCATCTCCCTCATAGATACTCCCGGCTTCATGGTCGGTCCCGAGAGCGAAGCGGCGGCGGCGGTCCGCAAGACCTCTCGCCTGTTCATCAACGCCGCGCGCCTGGGAACGCCACTGTTCGCGGTGGTCCTGCGCAAAGCCTATGGGCTCGGGGCCCAAGCCATGGCCGGCGGCTCGACCCTGGCCCCGATCTTTTGCGCCGCCTGGCCGACCGGAGAGTTCGGCGGCATGGGCCTGGAGGGCTCGGTGCGGCTCGGCTATCGCCGCGAGCTGGAGGCCGAAGCCGATCCGGCCGCGCGTCAGGCGCTGTTCGACAAACTGCTTGGCGCACTCTACGCCCGCGGCAGGGCGACCAACGTCGCCGCCAGCCTGGAGATCGATGCGGTCATCGACCCGGCCGACACCCGCCGCTGGATTGTCGATGGCCTCAAGGCCTGCGGTCCGCGGCACGCGCCAAGGCGGCGTTTCGTCGATGCGTGGTGATCCTCGCTTGATCGCCGGAGGCGATCGCGCCTATTCGCCTGGGCCATGATCTCTCGCCGGCACGGTAACCTCGTCCTGCGCAAGGAGCCCGCGCCCGACGCCTCAAGCCAGCTCGAGCGCGAGGGCTACGCACATCTTCCGGCTATCCTTGACGCCGGGACGACCGCCGCGCTGCGCGACGAGATCGCCGCGATCTACGAGTCTTCGCCTCCGGATCGCGAGCGCGACGTCGCCGGCGAGTGGCGCTACGCCATGTTCAACCGCTCGCCTCTGGCGCAAAAGGCGGTCGCCAGCCGCGCCATTCTCGATGTCGTCGAGCCTTTGCTGGGCGAGGATTGCCACATCATCGCCAATACCGCCTGGCGCAACCCCGCCGGCCACCAGGGCGGCCGCTGGCACATGGACGCCGGGCCGCATATCCCGAGGGGGCAAGACGTTCCGTGGCCGGATGAAATTCCCTACCCCGTGTTTGTCATCGGCCTGCATCTCTTCCTGATCGACTGTCCGCTGGAGGCCGGGCCGACAGCGGTGATCCCGGGCTCGCATCGCTCCGGACGACTGCCGCCGCGCGACGCCGAGGAACAAGGCATGGCGCTTCGCTGGCAAGGCCGCGGGCCGGCGCTGCTGCCCGCCAAGGCAGGTGACGCCATCGCCTTCGTTTCCGACGTCTGGCACCGGGGTACGCCAGCTCAGCCGGGCTTTGGCCGTTTCTTCCTGCAGTGCCACTATGGCCGGCGTGATATCGCTCAGCGTGTTTATCCGACCAGCGAGGTCGGCCACGCCGCGCCCGAAGCCATTGCCCGCGCCGGGAGCGAGCGCGCCCGCGAGCTCATCGGTCTGCACCCGATCTTCTTCTACGACGGCTAGATCCTAGTGTGCCTTTCAGTTCTGAAGTTCGCCCGTTCATTGGATCGGCGAGCAAGCGAACTTCGGAAGCGAGACACTAGAACCGGAGCGCCCGCGCCTCCTTCACCTGTGGCAGGGCGCGGATCTGGCAAATCAGGGACTCGCTCGGCGTCTGGTCGATCCCGACCAAGGCTATGGCGTCATCGCCGGCCGCGACACGACCGAGATTGAAGGTGGCGATATTTACACCAGCTTCGCCGAGCAGCCCGCCGAGGGCTCCGATGAAGCCCGGCCGGTCGAGATTGTTCACATACAGCATCGAGGGGGCGAAGGCGCTCTCAAGGTCCATGCCCTTGACCTCGACGATGCGCGGGGCGCCGGCCACGACCGTCCCGGCAAAGGCGCGGCGGCCCATCTCCGTCGCCACGGTGATGCGGATCAGGTTTTCATAAACCGGCGAATGACCCTGGCGCGATTCCGAAACCGTGACGCCGCGCTCGCGGGCCACGGCCGGGGCCGAAACCATGTTGATCTCCGCCAGCATCGGCCGAAGCACGCCGGCGAGCGCCGCGGCCGCCAAGGGACGGACATTCAGGTCCGCCACCTCGCCTTCAAAGGCGACGTCCACGCCCTTGAGGCCGACATCGACCATCTGACCGGCGAAGGCGCCGAGGCGTTCGGCGAGGGCGATATACGGCTTGAGCTTGGGAGCCTCGTCGGCGGTGACCGATGGGCTGTTGAGAGCATTGGTGACCGCGCCAGTAAGCAGGAAATCGCTCATCTGCTCGGCGACCTGGAGGGCCACGTTCTCCTGCGCCTCGGAGGTGGAGGCGCCCAGGTGCGGCGTGGCGATGAAATTCGGAGCCCCGAACAGG
>DATBOH010000113.1:0-12782 GCA_036553915.1 Caulobacteraceae bacterium
CCTGTTCGCCGATTTCTGCCGCTGTTTCGATGACGCCGACACCGTGATCGTCGCCGACGTCTATCCGGCCGGCGAGGCTCCGATCGCCGGCGCCGATCGCGACTCCCTGGTGGCGGGATTGCGGCGTCACGGCCATCCTCATGTGCTGCCGCTCGCCGCCCCGGCCGATCTGCCATCGATCGTCGCCGCCGAAGCGCAGGCCGGTGATCTGGTGGTCTTTCTGGGCGCCGGCGACATCACCACCTGGGCTCACGCCCTGCCGGCCCAGCTCGAGGCCTTGCGCCGATGACCTGGACGCGCGCACTGCCGCCGGTGCGCGGTCGGGTGCTGTTTGACGAGCCGCTCGGGCCGTTTACCTGGTTTCGCGTCGGCGGCCCGGCCGAGGTTCTGTTTCTGCCCGCCGACGAAGCCGACCTTGCCGCGGTCTTGCGGCAGATTCCGCCGGAGGTTCCACGCACCGTGATCGGCGTCGGCTCCAATCTCATCGTTCGCGATGGCGGGATCGAGGGGCTGGTCATTCGCCTCGCCGGGCGCGCCTTCGCGGTGATCGAAACCGACCAGACCAACGGCCGGGTCGTCGCCGGGGCCGGCGCCTTGGACACCATGGTGGCCCGGTCCGCCGCCGCGGCTGGCCTCGCCGGGCTTGAATTCCTGGCCGGAATTCCGGGCACGATCGGCGGCGCCCTGACCATGAACGCCGGCTGCTACGGGACCGAAACCAAGGACGGGTTGGCAATCGCTCACGGCTTGGATCGAGATGGCGCGCCTCTCGCCCTGAGCGCCGCCAATCTCAACTATCGGTATCGCGGCGGCGATATCCCGCCTGGCGTGATCTGGACAAAGGCCGAGTTTCGCGCCGTGGCCGCCGATCCTCAGAGTGTTCAGGATCGCATCGCCGAGATCACCGCCCGGCGCGAAGCCACCCAGCCGATCCGCGAGAAGACCGGCGGCTCGACATTCAAGAATCCGCCGGGTCGTTCAGCCTGGAAGCTCGTTGACGAAGCCGGTTGGCGGGGGCGCGGGAAAGGGGGGGCGATGATGTCGCCTCTCCACGCCAACTTCATGATCAACGCCGGCGACGCCCGCGCCGCCGACCTGGAAGCGCTTGGCGAGGCGATCCGCGCCGACGTTCTCGGCAAGTCGGGCGTCGCGCTGGAATGGGAGATCAGGCGGATCGGTCGCGCCTAGAACCTACCCGGCGTAGGCCGAAGCGCCGAGTGGCGCCCTGCGCCATTCACCCAAGGTTCAGCCCATGGGCCCCAGGCTGGCGATCGCGCGACTTTAAACCAGCGCCCGGGATCGGCGCTCATGCGTTTGGCCGTCAGACCGGCGCATCGATGCCAATTGGTGCTTCTTAGGAGTCAGATTTGGCCGAGCCCGTCCATCTGCAAGGCATCGCGACTGCCGCGCCGCCGTACGTCCTCATGCAAACAGACGTCGCGGCGGTGGCGGGAGAGCTGTTCGGGCCGCGTTTCCAGGCTTTCGAGCGCCTTTCGCGGGTGTTCGGCACCGCCGGGATCGTCAAGCGTCACTCGGTGCGGCCCATGGAGTGGTTTGTTACGCCACGCGGCTGGCCGGAACGGAGCGAGGCCTATCTCGAAGGGGCCGTCGACCTGTTCGTGGAGGCGGCGAACGCCGCGCTCGCCGCCGCGAGCTTGCGGGCCAGCGAGATCGATACGGTCGTCACCGTTTCCTCGACCGGCATCGCCACGCCCAGCCTCGAAGCGCGCGCCGCGGCGGCGATGGGTTTTCGCAGCCACATCCGCCGCGTTCCGGTGTTCGGACTGGGCTGCGCCGGCGGGGTGTCGGGGTTTTCCATCGCCGAACGGCTCGCCGCCGCCGATCCGGGCTCGAACGTGCTGCTGGTGGTGGTCGAGCTGTGCACCCTGGCGTTTCGTCTGGACCAACTCACCAAGGCCAATGTCATCGCAACAGCCCTGTTCGGCGATGGGGCGGCCGCCTGCGTGCTGCGCGCCGGCGGACGCGGGCTGGCGGAAGTGCGGGGTGGGGGTGAACATCTGTGGCCCGAGACCCTCGACATCATGGGTTGGGAGGTCGACTCCCAGGGCTTCGGCGTCATTTTCTCTCAGGCCATTCCGCCCTTCGCAGAGAAGCATGTGGGTCCGGCCATAGAGGCGATCCTGGCGCGACAGGGCCTGGCGGCCAATGATATCGGCCGGTTCGTCTGTCATCCGGGCGGGATGAAGGTGATCGAGGCGCTGGAGCGATCTCTGGCCATGGGCGAGGGCGCGCTCGACCACGAGCGGTCGGTTCTGGCCGACTACGGCAACATGTCGGCGCCGACGGTCTTGTTTGTCCTGGAACGGGCCCTGAGCGTCGGCTTGCCGGAACGCTCGGCGATCGTCGCCCTGGGGCCGGGTTTCAGCGCTAGCCTCGCCGTCCTTAAGGCGGTCGCGTGATCGCCTCCGTCGTCGTCCTCGCGGCGGTGAGCTTGGAACGGTTGGGGGAGCTGGCTTGGGCCAAGCGCAACACGGCCCAACTGCTGGCCCGCGGGGCCGTTGAGCACGCGTCCGGCCACTATCCGCTGATTGTCGCAATGCATGCGGCGTGGCTCGCGGGATTGTGGTTCCTGGCCTGGGATCGGCCCATTCAGGGGGTCTGGCTGACGCTGTTCGGCTTGCTGCAGATCGGCCGCCTCTGGGTTCTGGCGACACTGAAAGAAAGATGGACGACCCGGATCATCATCGTTCCGGGCCAGCCGCTGGTGCGCCGTGGGCCCTACCGCCTGTTCGATCATCCCAACTATGCCGTGGTCGTCGGCGAGATCGCGGTTCTGCCGCTGGCCTTCGGGCTTTGGGAGTTCGCGATCGGCTTTTCGCTCGCCAATGCCGCGATCCTGGCCGTCCGCGTGCGCGCCGAGACGGCGGCTCTTTCAAGCGTGACCGATGGTCTCCGCTAGCGCTGGCGGCGCGCCGAGCGCCGCGCGCTGGGCCGGCTTCGCCCTGATGGGCGTCGGCATGTTCATGGCGATCCTGGACGTCCAGGTCGTCGCCACGTCGCTGCCCACGATACAGGCGGCGTTGAAGATCGCCCCCGACCAGATGAGCTGGATCCAGACCGCCTATCTGATCGCCGAGGTCATCGCCATTCCGCTCACCGGCCTGCTGACCCGCATCCTTTCGATGCGCTGGCTGTTCGTCGGCGCGGTCACGACATTCGTCCTGGCGTCGGCCGGCTGTGCGGCCAGCCACGGGCTTGGCGAGCTCCTGGCCTGGCGCGTGCTGCAGGGATTTTCCGGCGGAACCTTGATCCCCGCGGTGTTCTCGGCGGTGTTTCTCCTGTTTCCCCCGAGCGCCGAAGCGCTGGCCACGACGATCGCCGGGGTCCTGGCGGTGCTGGCCCCGACCCTGGGACCGATCGTCGGGGGATGGATCACCCAGACCTATAGCTGGCGCTGGTTGTTCCTGATCAATCTCGCGCCCGGCCTGTTGTCTGGATTCGGCGCCATATTTCTGCTGCCGCGCGAGCCGGTCGATATCGGCGAAGGCCGCCGGCTCGATGTCGCCGCCTTGGTGCTGATGGCGACCGCGCTCGCGGCCCTGGAGATCGCGCTCAAGGAAGCGCCGCAGCGCGGCTGGGCCTCGCCCGCGGTCCTTGGCCTGTTGGCTTTCACGGCCGTTTCGCTGGTCATCTTTGTGCGCCGCACGCTCGGCGTCGCTCATCCGACCGTCATGCTCAGCAAGTTCGCCGACCGCAACTTCGCGATCGGCTGCGTCTTGAGCTTCGTTCTCGGCGTAGGACTGTACGGTTCGGTCTATATGATGCCGGTGTTTCTCGCCTTGGTGCGCGGTCACGGCCCGCTGCGCATCGGCGAAATCATGCTGGTCACCGGCGTGGCGCAGCTGGTCACCGCGCCGGTCGCCGTGGCTCTGGAGCGGCGCATCGACGCTCGCCTGCTGGCGGCGGCGGGATTCCTGGTCTTTGGCCTCGGCGTGGCCATGAGCGCCATGCAGACCGAAGCCACCGACTTTCGGGCGATGGCGATTCCACAAATTGTCCGCGGCGTGGCCATCATGTTCTGCCTGCTGCCACCGACGCGTTTGGCGCTGGGCCACCTGGCGCCGTTGGAGGTTCCCGACGCCAGCGGCCTGTTCAATCTGATGCGCAATCTCGGCGGGGCGATCGGCCTGGCCCTGATCGATACGGTGATCTATGGCCGCTCGCCGGCCCATGCCAGAACCATCACCGCCGCGCTGCAGAACGGCGATGTCGCCACGGCCACGGCGGTCGGCATTCCGATCGACCTATTTGTTCAGCATCGCGGGCCGGTCGACGCGGTCACCCAGGCGATGCTTGAGCCCATGGTGCAAAAGCTCGCCCTGGTAAGGGCGATAAACGACGCCTGGCTTGTGGTGGCCGGATTGACATTCTGCGCCCTGCTGGTCGTGCCGTTCGCCGTCCGCCCAGCCATGGCCGCGACAGGCAAGGCGAAATTGCCGGCTTGAGAGACGAGGCTCGGCGGCGCCTGCCGAATCTCGCTAGCCTGCGGCCATGCCGTCGCATTCGCTGTCACATCTCCACGTCGCCGTTCTCATGGGCGGGCTTTCGGCCGAGCGGGACGTCAGCCTGGTCAGCGGGGCGGCGTGCGCCGAGGCGTTGGAGCGGCAGGGCGCCAAGGTCAGCCGGATAGACGCCGGGCGCGACCTGGCGGCGGTTCTGACCGCCTTGGCGCCGGACGTCTGTTTCAATGCACTGCACGGCGCGTGGGGCGAAGACGGCTGCGTCCAGGGGGTGCTGGAGACCCTGGGAATACCCTACACGCATTCTGGCGTGCTGGCCTCGGCCCTGGCGATGGACAAAGCCAAGGCCAAGGCGGTTTTCGGCGCGGCCGACGTAGCGACCCCCGGCGGCAAGCTGTTCGACCGACGCGAAGCCGGTCGGCGCCACGTCCTGCCGCCGCCTTATGTGGTCAAGCCGAACGCCGAGGGATCTTCGGTTGGGGTGTTCAGGGTCTTCAAGGGGGCCAATTCGCCGCCCCACGCCTTGCTGTCTCCCGATTGGACCTTCGGGGAGGAGGTGCTGGTCGAGCCCTATATCGACGGGCTGGAGTTGGCCGTTGCGGTCATGGACGGCAAAGCGCTGGGTGTCACCGAGATCGTCGCCAGCACCGGCTTCTACGACTACGAAGCGAAATACGGCGAAGGCGGGTCGACGCACGTCCTGCCGGCTCGAATAGACGCGCCGGTCGCCGCCAAGGCCATGGCGTTCGCCGAACGCGCCCACGCGGCGCTGGGATGTCGCGGCGTGACGCGAAGTGACCTGCGTTATGACCCCGTTAACCACAATCTGGTCCTTCTGGAGGTCAACACCCAACCTGGGATGACGCCGACGTCGCTCGCGCCAGAACAGGCGGCCCATGCAGGGATCGGCTTCGATGCGTTCGTGCGCTGGATGACGGAGGACGGTCTGGTCAGGAGTGGCGCGCCAGGGCGTGCGCGGAACGCTCCCGGCGGAGGCGCGCATGAGCGTTGAAGCCTTGAGATCTGGCCAGGTCCGACGCAAGCCGACGCGAGCGCATTCGCGGTCAAAGGTTTCAAAGCTCGCGGCGGCTCGCGGCTCGGGGCTGCCGGCCGGCGCGGCCTCCCTGACGGTGGTCCTCGCCGCGGCCTTGGTTCTGGTGGTGGTGCTGGCCACTGGCGGCCGCGGCCAGGCGCTGTCGCGTTTCGTTCAAGCGGCCGGAAGGAGCGATCTGGCCAGCCTCGGCTTCCGGGTCGACGACATTCACCTGCAGGGCGCTTCGGCGGTAGCGCAAAAGCAGATCATCGCCGCCGCCGATCTGCGCACTGGCGGACCGATTTTGGACGTTGATCTGGCGGCCATTCGCGCCCGGGTCCGCGAGGTCGGCTGGGTGGCCGACGCCAAGATCATTCGCCTGCTGCCCGATACCCTGGTGGTGGCGGTCATCCAGCGACCGCTGATGGCGGTCTGGGAGCACGACGGCCGCACTCTGGTTGTCGCCGACAACGGCGCGCCAATGCCCGATGTCGCGCCGGGGAGGGTGACCAATCTGCCGCTGATCGTCGGCGCGGGCGCCAATACCGCGGCGGCGGCCTTGCTGCCCCTGGTGAGCGCCAGGCCCAGGCTGGCGCAGCGGCTCGCGGCCTTGGTGCGGGTGGATGATCGGCGCTGGAACCTCAACCTTAAGGATGGGGGGGTGATTTTGCTGCCAGCGATCGGCGAGGCGGCGGCTTTGCTGCGCCTCGACGCACTCGATCGCCAGGCCCGCCTGCTCGATCTTGGCTTTGCGCGCATCGATCTGCGCGATCCGGAAATGATTTTGGTGCGACCGCACGGCCCAACGGCGCCGGCGCTGGCAGGGGGTGGAGTCTAAATGAGTGACGTTCTGGAACGTTCGGAATCGCGCGCATCGCGGCGCGAGGGTCGCGAAGCGCTGAAATCGGCGCTCGGGCGCTCCGGAGCGGTGGCCGCCGTCGACCTCGGGGCCTCGAAAGTCGCGTGTTTCATCATGCGGCCCGAAGGGGTGCGGCGCTCCGATCGCAGCCTAGTCACCGCCGGGGTCGGCTATGTTCAATCCCACGGGGTGCGCGCCGGCGCCATTGTCGACGCCGAGGAGGCGGCGCGCGCCATCGCCCAGGCGGTAGAGCGGGCCGAAGCGATGGCCTCCATCGATATCCAAGGCGTCACGGTGACCACCGCCTGCGGCCATCTGGCCAGCCATCGGGTGACGGCCCAGGTATCGGTCGGCGGCCGGCCGGTCGGCGAGGCGGACAAGCTCAGGGCGGTGACCCAGGCGGTCGGCGGCCTGCGTTTGCCGCGCCGCCAGCCGATCCATTTGCAGCCGATCGCCTGGTCGGTGGACGGCGAGCGCCGGGTTCGCGATCCGGCCGGCCTGGTGGGCCGCAAGCTCGGCCTCGAACTGCTTGTCGTCAGCATGAACGAGTCGGTGTTCCAGACCCTGCGCAACTGTGTCGAACGGGCCCATCTGCAGTTCGAGGGCGTCGTCGCCGCACCGTTCGCCTCGTCCCTGGCGGCGCTTGAGGAAGACGAGATGGAACTGGGCGCCATCTTGATTGACATGGGCGGCGGCTCGACCTCGGTGGCCGTGTGGTCCGGCGGTGCGCCGGTGCACGTCGACAGCTTCGGCGTCGGCGGCGCGCATGTCACCCAGGATATCGCTCGCGGACTTTCCACGACCATCGCCGGCGCGGAGCGGATCAAGACCCTGCATGGCTCCGCGATCGCTTCGGCCAATGAGGATCGCGAAATGATCGAGGCGCCGCCGCGCGGAGACGATCCCGGGGCCGGCCCGGTGACCGCGCCCCGGTCGCTGCTAAAAGGCGTCATCGCTCCCCGCGTCGAGGAAACCTTCGAGCGCGTCCGAGAACGCCTGAAGGAGGCTGGCGCGCTGATCGATCCTGGGGCCGGCATCGTTCTCGTTGGCGGGGCGAGCCAGCTCGCCGGGGCTCGCGAGGTGGCCGTGCGGGTGTTCGATCGATCCGTGCGCCTCGGCCGACCGCGGCGAATTCCTCACCTGGCCGATGCCGCCGCCGGTCCCGCTTTCTGCTCGGCGGCCGGGGTGTTGCAGCGCGCCGCCTTCGGCCCTCGGGAGGCGACCCTCAAGCGCCAGACCCAGACCCGCACGTCCGCGCCCGTCGACCCGCGCGCCAATGTCGTGGTCAAGGCGGCCGCCTGGCTGCGCGACAATCTATGAGGCGGTGGGCCTCCCCGGGGCCCCGACTCAGCTTATGCAGTTAACGCCGGCTTAAGGATGATGGTTTCTAAAGTGTTGCTGGCGAACGAAGCAGTCCTTTTCAAGCTGGACAGTCGTTCTTGAGACCAATGGCGGAGGTTGCGGGGTCCACATGACGTTCAAGGTTTTCGCGCCACAGGCAAAAGAATTGAAGCCGCGTATCGTGGTGTTCGGGGTCGGCGGAGCGGGCGGCAACGCCGTCAACAACATGATCGAATCCGGCCTCGAAGGGGTCGAGTTCGTGGTTGCCAACACCGACTCGCAACAGCTGGCCTTTTCCAGGACCGAGAACCGCATCCAGCTCGGGGTCAGCGTCACCCAGGGGTTGGGCGCCGGCGCCCATCCCGAGGTCGGGATGTCGGCGGCCGAGGAATCGGAGCCGGAGATCGGCGAGCATCTCGACGGCGCTCATATGGTCTTCATCACCGCCGGCATGGGCGGCGGCACCGGCACCGGGGCCGGCCCGCTCATCGCCAAATGCGCCCGCCAGCGCGGCATTCTCACGGTTGGGGTGGTGACCAAGCCCTTTCACTTCGAGGGCCGCCATCGGATGCGCCTTGCCGACGCCGGGATCGCCGAGCTGCAGCGCTATGTCGATACATTGATCGTCATCCCCAACCAGAACCTGTTCCGCGTCGCCAACGAGCGGACCACTTTCGCCGAGGCCTTCGGGCTGGCCGATCAGGTGCTGCACTCCGGGGTGCGCTCGATCACCGATCTGATGGTCCTGCCAGGCCTGATCAACCTCGATTTCGCCGACGTCCGCACCGTCATGACCGAAATGGGCAAGGCGATGATGGGAACGGGCGAGGCTTCGGGTGAAGGCCGGGCCCTGATGGCGGCCGAGAACGCCATCCAGAACCCACTCCTGGACGAGGTCACGCTCAAAGGCGCCAAGGCGGTGCTGGTCAACATCACCGGCGGTCTCGACATGACCCTGCTTGAGGTTGACGAGGCGGCCAACGCCATTTCCGGACAGGTCGATCCGGAAGCCAACATCATCTTCGGCGCCGCCTTCGACCCGACCCTCGAAGGCGTGGTTCGGGTGTCCGTGGTCGCCACTGGCATGGATGGCGCTTCCATCGCCGCCATCGAGCCCAAGCGCATCGAAGCGGTCGAGCCGATGGAAGTCACCTTCGAGCCCGCCAATGCGCCGGACGAGGCGGTGGCCGAACCGGCCCTGGTGGCGGCGGGTCCGCCGACACCCGAGGCCGCCATCGCCCAGACGGGCCTCAACTTCGATGACTCGCCGTTGCGGGCGGTGTCCTTCGAGCCGGTGCCGCGCGCCGACGAGGCCGATGACGAACCCTTGTTCACGCCCCGCCACTATGGCGAGGAGCGGCGACAGAAGAGCGGCGGATGGTTCAGCGCCTTCGGTCGTCGACGTCCGGACGGGCACGCGGCCCCGGCCGCCCGGGCCACGGCTCAGGCCGAACCGATCCAGGAAGCCTTCGATGACGAAGACGAATCGGCCGACGAGGATCTGGAGATCCCCTCCTTCCTGCGCCGCCTGGCCAACTAGGTAAGCCGAGTACGCCGGCAGAGGCGGGGCCGGCTCCTGTTCAGACAGGAGCCGGCCGTCCCTTTTTGGCCCAAAGCCTTAATAGATTTCAACGACTTGTAGAGAAACAGTCGGAAACAGGACGTGTGTTCCTAAGGCCGGCGGCGCATTCTAAGGATGGGCTGGGCTTCAGCGTGCGGCGGGGCGTCGTCGTCAATCGAAGAGCAGGATCCCAGTTGTCGCCATTTCCGCAATTCACCCTGGCGCGCTCCGTCGTCGTCGAGGGCGTCGGCATCCATACCGGCCACGCGGTACGCCTGACGCTGCGTCCGGCGGCGGCCGAATCCGGCATTCGCTTTCTGCGCATTGACGTAAAGGATCGCGACCCGGCTATCGCCGCCAGAGCCGAGGCCGTTGTCGGCGTCAGGCTGGGGACGGTGATCGGCAATGCCGACGGCGTCAGCGTTTCAACCGTGGAACATCTGATGGCCGCCTTCAGCGGCCTCGGCGTCGATAACGCCCTGGTGGAAATCGACGGCCCGGAGGTCCCGATCATGGACGGCTCGGGCTTCGCCTTTGTCGAAGCGATCGACAAGGCGGGCCGGCGAGCCCAGGCGGCGCGCCGCCGTCACATTGAAATTCTCGAGCCGGTTCGGGTCATCGATGGCGACAGCTTGGCCGCCTTGGTTCCCGCCGAAACCTTCGAACTGGCCGTCGAGATTGATTTCGAGACCGCCGTCATCGGTCGCCAGAGCCTCGAGATGGTCGTCGACGAGCGCAGTTTTCGCGACGGCCTGGCGGCCAACCGCACCTTCGGCTTCCTGCATGAGGTCGAATCCCTGCGCGCCGCCGGCCTGGCCCGGGGCGGCGACCTCAGCAACGTCCTGGTCATTGACGGAGAGTCGGTGATCAATCCCGAAGGCCTGCGGACGCCAGACGAGTTTGTCCGCCACAAGGCCCTGGACGCGGTCGGCGACCTCTACCTGCTCGGCGGGCCGCTGCTGGGCCGCTATGAGGGGGTTCGCGCCGGCCACGCACTCAACAACGCCCTCGCCAGGACGCTGCTGGATCGGCCGCGGGCCTGGCGCTACGGCGAGCCCAAACAGACGCTGGCCCGCGCCGTCTGAGCCTTTGCGCCAATGCCGGCCTCGTGTAGAAGGCCCGAACGCTGGCCCGGGGCGCGCGAGCTTTGCTTTCAAGAGGTAATCGTCGGTGACTGCCAAGACCCGGGGCCTGAGCGTTGTCGTGCTGGCCCTCGCAGCCGCTCTGGCGGTCAGCGGATGCTCCCTGATCCACAAGAAAAAACCGACGCTCGCCTACAAGGAGCTGCCCGTCGAGGAGCTCTATAGCGTCGGCGCCGATCATCTCGATCGGCACGAATGGAATGACGCGGCCAACTATTTCCGCGAGGTCGAGCGTCAACATCCCTATTCCGAATGGTCGCGGCGCGCGATTCTGATGGGGGCCTACGCTCATTATGAAGCCAATGACTACGTCGATGCGATTGCCGACGCCGACCGCTTCATCACTCTCTATCCCGGCAATTCGGCGACCCCCTACGCCTACTATCTGAAGGCGATCTGCTACTTCGAACAGATCGTCGACGTCGGACGCGACCAAGCCGCCACGGGCCAGGCGCGCGCCGGCCTGTCGGAGGTCATGAAGCGCTATCCTGGCACCGAATACGCCCGCGACGCCAAGTTCAAATATGACATGACCCAGGACCAGCTGGCCGGCAAAGAGATGGATATCGGCCGCTACTATGAGCATCAGGGCGATCCGATCGCCGCGATCGGCCGGTTCAAGACCGTCGTCGCCGACTACCAGACCACCTCGCACACCCCCGAGGCTCTGTATCGACTGGTCGAATGCTATCTGACGGTCGGTCTCGATCAGGAAGCGGTCCGAGACGGCTCGGTGCTCGGCTACAACTATCCCGGCGGCCCATGGTATGGCGACGCCTACAAGCTGTTGACCTCGCACGGTCTTAGGCCAGCGGTGACGCCCACCGACTACCGTGGGCCAGGCCTGCCGAGGCTGCTGCCGTGGGGACGTCACAAGGATACCACCGTGGCCCCGCCGCCGGTGGAAATCGCCAAGACCGAGACCGAGACTCACGCGGCGTCGGCGCAGGCCGCGCCCGCCGCCGCCGTTTCCGAAACCCAGAAGCCGAAGAAGGCTAAGAAGAAGGCCGGCCTCGCGGGCGTGCTCGGCCTTTAGACCGGCTTTCGAGTCGCGGTGAACAAGCTCAGCCGCCTCGCTCCACCGCTGGCTTGACGGCGGAATCTCGTTCACTCTGACCCCATGCTTGTGGGCCTCGCCATTCGCGACGTTGTCCTCGCGGACCGGCTCGACCTGAGCTTCGAGGCTGGATTGACCGTCCTTACCGGCGAAACCGGGGCCGGCAAATCGTTGTTGCTTGACGCCCTGGGGCTGGCGATCGGGGCGCGGAGCGAAGCGGCCCTGGTCCGTCGCGGGGCCAGCCAGGCCAGCGCTACGGCCGTCTTTTGCCTGCCGCCGGAGCATGAGGCCTGGGCGGTGTTGTCCGAGAAGGGATTTGCCCCGGAACCCGGAGGCGAACTGGTGCTGCGACGCGGCGTCGGCGCCGACGGCCGATCGCGGGCCTTCATCAACGACCAGCCCGCAGGCGTCGCGGCTCTGCGAGAGCTGGGCGAGGCGCTGGTTCAGACCCACGGGCAGCATCAGACGGTCGGGCTGATGGACTCCCGCTCCCACCGAACCTTGCTTGACGCCTTTGGCGGTCTGCAAGCGCAGGCGGAGACTTGCGCCGAAACCTGGATGGCGCGCGCCGCCGCCGATCGGCGCCTTTCCGCCCTGCAGGCTGACGCGGTGCAATCCCAGCGTCGCCGGGTCGAGATCACCGAACAGCTTGGCGAACTCGATCGCCTCGCCCCGCGCCCCGGAGAGGAGGCGGCGCTGGCCGAGGAGCGCGCCTTGCTGGGGGCCGCGGAGCGGGCCATCGCCGAGATCGCCGCCGCGCGTGAAGCCTTGGCCGCCGATGCGCTTTCAGCCAAGCTCGGCCAGGCCTTCCGGTCGCTTTCGCGGGCCCGGGAACGGACCCTGGCCGCCGGGGTCGCCGAGGAGGGCGCGGCGGTCGGCCGCCTGCTGGCGGCTGGTGAGGCCGTGGACCGGATTCTGATCGAGGTCGGCGAGGCGGCCAGCGCCATCGACGCGGCGTTCGAGACCTTCGCCTTCGAACCCGATCGCCTCGAGAAAGCCGAGGAGCGGCTGTTCGCCCTGCGCGCCGCAGCCCGCCGGCTGGATATCGCCGTCGAGGCTTTGCCGGACGTGCGCGCCAGCCTCGCGGCGTCCCTGGCCTCGATCGACGCCTTCGCCGACAGTTTGGCGGCCGCCGAGCGCGAAGCGGCTGAGGCGCGGTTGGCCTATGGGGCCGCCGCCGAGACGCTCGGGGAGGCCCGCCGCGCCGCCGCCGGCCAGTTGGCGGCCCGGGTTCACGCCGAGCTTGGGCCCCTGCGGCTGGGCAAGGCGCGCTTCCGTGTCGCGGTCGAGCCGCTGCCGGAAAACCGG
>DATBOH010000126.1:0-14738 GCA_036553915.1 Caulobacteraceae bacterium
CCGGCATCGGCGGCTGGCGCTCCACCAGAAGCGGCGGCGGCGGACCGGCGCCTTGGGCCGCCATCGGCGCAACCGCCGGGCAAGGAATGTCCGCCAAGGCGTATGAAGCGGTGGCTAGAAAACCGCCGCCGAGCGCCAAAGCCAGGATGGGGCCAGCTCGCATTGCCGATTCTTTCCGCGCTAGCCGCGCCCCCGTGCGGCTAGCCATGTCCCTCTAGTGATGAACGTTGCCGAAGGGCTAAAGTTGCTAGCCGGCGCGGACAAGAACAAGCGTCGCAAGTCCGGGGGTCAGGCTCGTGCGGTTCATCGACAGCGGCGAGATTGCCCAGCGTCTCTCCTATGAGCGCTGTATCCCGCTGATGCGTGAGGTCATGGCGGCCTATTCGGCCGGCCGCACCCGCCAGCTACTCCGCTCTATCTTGCCGCTCACCGGTGAAAACCTGTTCGGCGTCATGACCGGCGCCCTGGCCCCCGAAGGAGCTTTTGGGGCCAAGCTGATCAGTGTCTTTCCCGACAATTTCACGCGCGGCGGTCCCTCGCATCAGGGTGTGGTCGTGCTCTTCCATCCGGAGAGTGGAGCGCCGGTTTGCGTCGCCGAGGCCGGCGAAATCACCGCCATCCGGACAGCGGCGGCAAGCGCCATGGCCACCGATGAGCTGGCGCGAGTGAACGCGCATCGGCTGACCGTCTTTGGCTATGGCCGCCAGGCCGACGAGCACATTCGCGCCCTGCGCCTGGTCAGACGGCTCGACCAGGTCACCGTCTGGGGCCGCGATTTCGGCCGAGCCCAAGTCTTCGCCGCCCGCATCGAAGCCACTCTCAACCTGGCCGCCGTGGCCAGCGCCGATGCGCGCGAAGCCGTCGCCGAAGCCGACATCGTCTGCACTCTGACCCCGGCAAGCGAGCCCATTCTGTTTGGGGAATGGGTGCGGCCCGGAACCCACGTCAATCTCGTCGGCGCGGGCCACGCCGGCCAGTGCGAGGCGGACGCCGATTTGGTGGTCAGCTCTCGCTTCATCGTCGACAGCCGCGAGGGGGTGATCGCCCAGGGCGGTGAGTTCCGGCGCGCTCAGGCGGCAGGCCGGGCGCCGGCGATCGCCGGTGAAATCGGCGAGGTCTTGAACGGCCAGGCGCCCGGCCGCCAGTCGGACGTCGAAGTCACTCTCTATAAGTCGCTCGGTCACATTGTTCAGGACCTGATCTGCGCTGAAGCGCTGGCGCGTGAAGAGCCCTGAACCTTTGCGCCTTGGAGCAAGGCGGCGCAGCGGCTATGCAAGGGCGAGCGGACGCCCGCGATTCAAGAAGGCGTCGCGATGAGGAAATGCACGTGACGCATGTCTTCCTGATCCGCGTTATCCCGCTCATCGCCCGCTACGGCTATCCTGTACTGCTGCCGATCGCCGTCATCGAGGGGCCGACGATTGCCGCGATCACCGGGGCGCTCGTGGCCCTCGGCCAGCTCGATCCGGTGATTTCCTGCTTGCTTCTGGTCGCGGCCGATCTGGTCGGCGACGCCCTCTACTATGCCCTCGGTCGCTATGGCCATGGGCCGCTTTCGGCGTGGATCAACAAGCGCCTCAACATCACCCCCGAACGCTTAAGGCCGCTGTCGCAGAAGTTCCATGACAACGACTGGAAGCTGATCATGATCGGCAAGACCCAGGCTTTGGGCGGCGTCATCCTCTATTTCGCCGGGGCCAGCCGGATGTCCTTTGCACGCTATATGGCGCTCAACCTCGTCGGCACCTTCCCCAAGGTCATATTGTTCGAGTTGATCGGTTTTGCGCTCGGCTATTTTCTCGGGGCCAGCGTCCTGCATTCGACCCACTACGTGGACATGGTCACCATCGCCCTGTTCAGTTTCGCGCTGGTGATCCTGGCCGGCTCCTATTGGCTGGTGCGCCGCCGGCTGTTCAAGGATTTGGTCCACGACATTTCGCTCTGAGTCGCGCGCCTGGGTGGGCTCTGACGCAGGCGCAGCAGCCCAAGGTTCTGGCTGACCAAACCGAGCGGTGAAAGCACCTTCAAGGCGTCGCCGGTCATAGTCAGCTCCTCCAGCATTCCCCGCCAGCGCCCGATCTTGTGAATCTTGCGAATGTTGAAAACGCCGGGCCAGTCGACCACCGCGATCGGCAGGCGATCGCGAACGATCAGGCCATTGAGGTAGGCTTCGCCGCCCCAGCGCGGCAGGCGCTGCATTTCGGCGATCGCCTCGCGTCCCAGCCGGGCCGGAATGACGCGTTCGCCAGAAACGAAATCGAGGCCTATGGCCCGGTAAAGGGCTAGACTGTTGGCCCTGAGACTGATGGTCACGGCCGCCTCGCCATTCAGCACCGGATCGGCCAAGGCCTGGATATCCGCCGCCCGCAGGCCAGCCAGGTCGGCATCGATCAGCATCAGGGATTCGCCCTTGGCCTCGGCGATGCCACGGCTGAGCGCATAGGTCTTGCCGCGATTGGGCGTGTAGGAGATCGTCCTGATGTCCGGATAGCCGGCCAGCACCTCGGCGGTGCCATCGGTAGAGCCGTCGTCGACGACGATGACCTCGCAGAGCGCCGGATGCCGATTCACCGCTTCGAGAATGGCGCCTATGCGGTCGGCCTCGTTGTAGGCGCAGACGACGCAGGAGATCTGGCCTGGACGAGTACGCGGCAGGGGCGAGCGGTGGGCGATAGCGAGTTTGGGCGGCTCGCCCTTGGCTTGGCGAACGCCGCCAATCAGAAGCCGCAGGGGGCTCGGGGGCGACTTCACGCCGCCGCCTCTAGGGCCAGCACGGCGGCCTTCGCGGTCGGTCCAAGACCCTCGCCGCCAGCCGCCAGCTGCGCGAGGATCGTCCGGCGCATCGCTGGATCCCAGAAATTTCGCAAGTGATCGGCGGTCGCCGCCGCCGCGTCGCTTTCGCCTAGATAGGCGAAGTTGCGGGCGATCTGATTGGCCATATAGATCAGTTTCTCATCTCGGGTCATGGGGAGGTGGTTTCAAGCCGACGCTGGTTTTTGGCGTGCGCCTGATAGTCGTCCTGCCAGGCCGAGCGCCGGTTGGTGGGCGAGACCTGAACCGCGGTGACCTTATATTCCGGGCAACTCGTGGCCCAATCGCTAAACTCACTGGTCACCACATTGGCCTGCGTCGCCGGATGATGGAAGGTTGTGTAGACAACGCCCGGCGCCAGGCGATCGGTGACCCTGACCTTCAGCGTCGTCTCGCCGGACCGGCTGGCCAATCTGGCGAGATCGCCATCCGCGAGGCCGCGCTCCTCGGCGTCGTGCGGATGCATCTCCAGCAGGTCCTCCCCGTGCCAGAGGGCGTTCTCGGTGCGCCGGGTCTGGGCCCCGACATTGTACTGGCTGAGGACGCGGCCGGTGGTCAGAAGCAACGGAAATCGCGGGCCGGTCTTTTCGTCAGTGGGAATATAGTCGGTGATGACAAACCGGCCTTTGCCTCTGGCGAACGCACCGACATGCATGGTTGGGGTCCCCTCCGGCGCCTCGCTATTGACCGGCCACTGCATCGATCCGGCCGCATCGAGCCGCTCATAGCTCACGCCGGCGAAGGTCGGGGTCAGGCGGGCAATCTCGTCCATGATCTGGCTCGGGTGCGTGTAATTCCAGTCAAGGCCGAAGCCGCGGGCCAGGAGCTGTACCGCCTCCCAGTCGGCATAGCCCGCCTTGGGGCTCATGGCCCGGCGGATCCGCTGGATGCGACGCTCCGCGTTGATGAAGGTGCCGTCCTTCTCCAGAAACGTCGAGCCGGGCAGGAAAACGTGGGCGTAGCTCGCCGTTTCGTTGAGGAACAGGTCATGGACGACGACGCATTCCATGGCCGCCAGCCCGGCCGCCACATGGCGCGTGTTGGGATCGGACTGCAGGATATCTTCGCCCTGAACGATCAGAGCCTTGAAGCCGCCCTCCACCGCCGAATCGAGCATGTCCGGAATGCGCAGGCCGGGCTCCGGGTCGAGCGCCGTCCCCCAGTCGGCTTCGAACAGGGCCCGAACCGCCGGATCGCCGATGTGACGGTAGCCGGAGAGCTCGTGGGGAAACGAGCCCATATCGCAAGAGCCTTGGACGTTGTTCTGGCCGCGCAGGGGATTTACGCCCACTCCGGGGCGGCCGATGTTGCCGGTGGCCATGGCCAGGTTGGCGATCGCCATCACCGCCGACGATCCCTGGGTGTGCTCGGTGACGCCGAGGCCATAGTAGAAAGCCGCCGCCCCGGCAGTGGCGTACAGGCGCGCGGCCGCTCTCAGGTCGGCGGCTGGCACGCCGGTGAAGGTTTCGGTCGATTCGGGGGAACGCTCGGGCGCGGCGACGAAGGCGGCCCAGTCCTCGAAGGCGTCGATCTCGCAACGCTCGCCCACGAAGGTCCGATCGACCAGACCCTCGGTGACGATCACATGCGCCATGGCGGTCAACAGCGGCACATTGGCGCCCGGCCGCACCGGCAGGTGGAAATCCGCCTCCACGTGCGGGCTTCGAACCAGGTCGATGCGCCTGGGATCGATGACGATCAGCCGCGCTCCTTGGCGCAGGCGCTGTTTCATGCGGCTGGCGAATACCGGATGGGCGTCCGTGGGATTGGCGCCCATCACCACGATCACGTCGGCGGCCATGACCGAATCGAAGTCCTGGGTTCCGGCGCTGGTCCCAAAGGTCGTCTTCAGGCCATAGCCGGTCGGCGAGTGGCAAACCCTGGCGCAGGTGTCGATATTGTTCACGCCGAAGCCCTGGCGGACCAGTTTCTGGACCAGGAAGGTCTCTTCGTTGGTGCAGCGGCTTGAGGTGATCGCACCCAGGGCATGGCGGCCGTGGGCGGCCTCGATGCGACGGAATTCGGCGACCGTATGGGCAATGGCCGCATCCCAGCTCACCGTCCGCCACGGCTCATCGATCCGTGAACGGATCATCGGTTCGAGAATCCGGTCGCCGTGCTGCGCATAACCCCACGCGAAGCGGCCCTTGACGCAGCTATGGCCATGGTTGGCCTTTCCGTCCTTCCAGGGAATCATTCGCACCAAGGTTTCGCCGCGCATCTCGGCCCGGAAGGCGCATCCGACCCCGCAATAGGCGCAGGTGGTCACTATCGACCGATCGGGGACGCCGATCTCGGCCACGGCTTTCTCCTGCAGCGTGGCTGTGGGGCAGGCCTGGACACAGGCGCCGCAGGACACGCATTCAGATTCAAGAAACGGCTCGTCGGCGCTGGCGACGATTCGCGACCCGAACCCACGACCCTCCACGGTCAGGGCGAACGTGCCCTGGACCTCATCGCAGGCCCGCACGCAGCGGGAACAGACGATGCACTTGGCCGGATCGAAACTGAAATAGGGATTGGAATCATCGCGCTGGGCGGCCAGGTGGTTGGCCCCGCCATAGCCATAACGAACCTCGCGCAGGCCGACCTGACCGGCGGCGTCCTGCAATTCGCAGTCGCCATTGGCGGCGCAGGTCAGGCAATCGAGCGGATGGTCGGAGATGTAGAGCTCCATCACGCCTTTGCGCAGCCGCGCCAGGGCCGGCGTCTGGGTCCGCACGACCATGCCTTCGCTCACCGGCGTGGTGCAGGAGGCCGGGAACCCCGACCGGCCGTCGATTTCCACCAAACACAAGCGGCAGGAGCCGAAGGCGGCGAGGCTGTCAGTGGCGCACAGCTTGGGTATCGCCGTGCCGTCGAGCGCGGCGGCGCGCATGATCGAGGTCCCGGCCGGCACGTCGACCGCGCTTCCGTCGATGGTCAGGCGGACGGTCGCCTCGGTCGCTGCGGGCGCCTTCACACCAAGATCGGTTTCGCGCCCAAAGGTCATCACAGTTCCGCCGTCACGGCCGCGAGGCCGAAGTCCTCCGGAAAATACTTCAGGGCGCTCAGAACCGGAAATGGCGTGAAACCGCCGAGCGCGCACAACGAACCCTGACGCATGGTCTCGCACAGATCGCGCAGCAGCTCGGCCTCTTGGGCGCGAGAGCGGTGGCTGGCTCCGGCGTTGCGCATCTGCGCCAGCGCCTCGACCGCATCGCGAGCTCGTCCGCCGCCGCGCAGGGCGTCGATGGTTTCCACCCCCCGAACCGAGCCGATCCGGCAGGGAGTGCATTTGCCGCAGCTCTCGGCGGCGCAGAACGCCATGGCGAAGCGGGCCATCTCACCCATGTCGACGGTGTCGTCGAAAACCACCACACCGCCGTGGCCGATCAATCCGCCAGCCTCTGTAAAGGCCTCGAAATCGATCGGCAGGTCGAGCTTCGTGGCGGGGAAGTAGGCCCCAAGTGGACCGCCAACCTGCACCGCCCGCACCGGACGGCCACTGTCGGTCCCGCCGCCGATGGTGTTGATGAGCTCATCGAGAGTGACGCCGAACGGCGCTTCGAAGAGGCCACCGTTGCTGATGTTTCCGGCCAGTTGAATCGGAAGGGTGCCGCGCGATTTGCCGTGCCCGAGAGCGGCAAAAGCTTCCGGGCCCTCGGCCAGGATGCCAACCGCGGCGGCCAGGGTGAGGACATTGCTGACCAGGGTCGGCTGGCCGAACAAGCCGGCGTGCGCCGGCAACGGCGGTTTGGCCCGAACTTCACCGCGCCTGCCCTCGATGCTCTCCAGGAGCGAGGTTTCCTCTCCACAGACATAGGCCCCCGCGCCGACCCGAACCTCGATCGTGAATGGCGTTAGCCGCGGCGCAGCGGCGGCGGCGGCCTTCTCCATCACGGCCACGGCGGCCGGATATTCGGAGCGGATGTAGAGGTAGCCGGTCATTGCGCCGACTGCGGCCCCCGCGATGGCCATGCCCTCCAATATGGAGAATGGGTCGCCCTCCATCAACATCCGGTCGGCGAATGTCCCCGAGTCGCCCTCGTCGGCGTTGCAGACAACGAACCTTTCCGCCCCCGGAGCCTCGGCCGTCGCGGCCCATTTGATCCCAGCTGGGAATCCGGCGCCGCCCAGGCCGCGCAGACCGGAGGACGCGATCGCCGCAATGATATCGGGAGGAGCCATGGCCCTGGCCCGCTCAAGACCGCGCCAGCCCCCGACCGCCTCATAGGCGTGCGGGTCGAGCCGTTCGATCACCCCGCAGCGGGCGAAGATCCGACGCGTCTGGCGGGAAAAGAAAGGCAAATCCTTCAATTGTCCGAGGCGGTTGGGATGGCTGCCGGCCAGCACTTGCGCGGCCTCCTCGGCGGCCACGGGGCCGTAGCCGATCCGGGCGCCGTCTTCCTCGACCTCGACCAAGGGCTCGATGGCGAACAGGCCCCGACTGCCGGTGCGTGTGACCGTCGCTCCCAAGGCCGACAGGGCTTCGGCGAGCGCGTCGGCCCCCAGCGCCCTGGAGGCCGCGTCGGCCGATACGAAAACCCGGCTCACAGGTCGAACTCATCCGCCCAATGGGCGACGCGCTCAGGGCTGAGTCGCGCTTCCAGACGGCCGTCGATCACCCCGGCTGGGCCGATCGGGCACAGACCGAGGCAGTGCACGGCTTCGAGGGCGACGTCGGCCCGCCTCTCGCCCATGGCGATGCCGAGTCGCAGCGCCGCCGCCTGCTCCACCGCCCGCGCGCCGCGCGCCTGGCAGGCCTCCGACCGGCACAATCGGATCACATGCTCGGGCGGCGGTTGGCGGCGAAAATCGGGATAGAAGCCGATCGCGCCGTGCACCTCGGCGCGTGACAGGTTGAGGCCCTCGGCGATCACGGCGGTCGCCGCCTCCGGCACATGGGCGAAGCGCGCCTGGACCGCGTGCAGGATCGGCAACAACGCCCCGCGCCGGTGGGCGTGAACCGCGACGATCTCGGCGATCTCGGCCGCGCCGGTTTCTAGCGATTTCGCCATGCCAGGAGTTTTAGACGTTCAACCGCGGCGAGGCGAGCGCGCGGTGACAGGACGTGGGGTGGCCGATAGTCTTGGGGCCGTGAGCCGCGACCTTCACCGCGAAGCGCCGGCCCGCCGCCTCGCGGACGGCGTGGTCAGCAAAACGCACCGCTCTGTCCCGACCGAGACGGCCGTGGCCCTGGTCTTCGATGGCGGGACCGAGGCGGTGATGATGGCCACCCCCGCCGACCTGGAGGATTTCGCGGTCGGCTTCGCTATCACTGAAGGGATCGTCGCTTCGCCATCGCAGATCGCCAGCCTGGAAATCGTGGATCAGCCCGGCGGGGTCGAAGCGCGTTTGTGGCTTTCGGTCGACCGTGGGGGGGCCTTGTCGCGTCGCCGCCGGGTGCGGATTGGCCCCACGGGGTGCGGCCTCTGCGGCATCGACAGCCTGGCCGAAGCGGTTCGACCGCTGCCCAAGCTCGTCTCGACCCTGACCGTGGCGGCGAGCGAGATCATCGCGGCGATGCAGTCGCTTGGCGAGGCGCAAGACCTCAACCGCGCGACCCATGCGGTTCACGCCGCCGGACTGCTGATTCCTGGAGAGGGGATCGTGATCGTGCGTGAGGACGTCGGACGCCACAACGCCCTCGACAAACTGGCGGGGGCCGCGGCGCGATCCGGCCGCCTGGCGTCGGAAGGGGTGGTGCTGCTCACCAGCCGCGTGTCGGTCGAGCTGGTGCAGAAGGCGGCGATGATCGGCGCGCCAATCCTGGCGGCGGTCTCGGCCCCGACGGCGCTGGCCCTCGATACCGCCGAAACCACCGGCATCACGATTGTTGGGGTGGTGCGTAGAGACGGCCTGGAGGCCTTCACCCACCTTCAGCGCCTGCGCTTCGACGCACCGGCGGCCCGCTCCGGTCAGGACTCCTGACCGGAGCAATTTCCGTCAATCAGTGGTGGCCGGCGGCCGCCGCCTGCTGAGCCCGCAATGCCGCGGCCTTGCGCTTTTCGTGCACCTTGAGCTCGTGGCCGACGACGCACCCCGCCGCCGCGCCCATCAGCGTATGGCGGTGATGATTGGGGCCGGTGCGCACGAAATGTCCGGCGACGCCGCCGGCCACGGCTCCGGAAACGCAGCCCACCGCGCCGGCCGAGCTGGCGATGCCGGTGGTCGCCAGGGCGAGGCTGGCGGTGAAAAGGACGAGAGTCTTCATGAAATGCTCCTCCGACGGGAAGCCGCCTCTTTAGCAGGTCCTGACGGGGCTCAGGAAGGGGCCCCCGGATCGCCGGTGACGCTTTCCGACTTGCGCGCCGGGGTCAATCGCGCCATGAACAAAAAGTGAACCTATGGAGTTGGCGCGCCGCCAACGCAGAAGAAAAAGGCAGCCGAAAAATGAAGCTCCTCGGATGGTTTGGCAGCTTGATACTCTGGATTTCGGTCGCCGCCTTGCCGGGCGTGACGGACGCGGCCCAGGATCCGCCGCCGGCCGTCCCGCCCTCCGCCGTCCCGCCCGTCGCCGTCCATGACGGCGCCCACGACTTCGATTTCTTGATCGGCGACTGGAAGGCGCACCTCTGGCGCCTGCCGGATCGCTTGCAGGGCTCGACCCGGTGGCTCGAATACGAGGGCTTCTCACGCCACCACAAGATCTTTGGCAGCAACGCCAACATGGAGGATTTCGAGGTCCATGACGCCAAGGACAATTTGACGATTCGCGCCCAGACCCTGCGGCTCTATGACCCCAAGGCGCATCAGTGGAGCATCTATGGACTGGACGTCGACAATGGCCAGCTCGGCCTTCCGGCGACCGTCGGCGAGGGACGCGGTCCTGGATTGGTTGAACTCTACGATACCGAGCCCTGGAAGGGGCGAATGATCCTGGTCCGTCTGCAATGGAAGAGTGTAGGTCCGACCCACGCCCATCTCGAGCAGGCGTTCTCAGCCGATGGCGGCAAAAGCTGGGAAGTGAACTGGATCTGCGACCTGACGCGGTGACGCGTTGCCGGCCGGTGAATTGATCAAAATGGCGCCGCCTGGGTGACTCGAACACCCGACCTACGCATTACGAATGCGCCGCTCTACCGGCTGAGCTAAGGCGGCCCGCCAAGCCGGCCGTGTTTAGCCGCGCCGCCCCTTGGGCGCAATCGGCCCGCCGGGCTACAGCGCCTTGACGATGCCCTCGACCATCTTCTTGGCGTCGCCGAACAGCATCATGGTGTTGTCGCGGAAGAACAGCTCGTTCTCGACCCCGGCGTAGCCGGCCCCCAGCCCACGTTTGACGAACAGCACGGTGCGGGCCCGCTCCACGTCCAGGATCGGCATGCCATAGATCGGGCTCTTGGGATCGGTCTTGGCGGCCGGGTTGGTGACATCGTTGGCGCCGATCACGAAGGCGACGTCGGCGGTGGCGAATTCGGCATTGATGTCGTCGAGCTCGAACACCTCGTCATAGGGCACATTGGCCTCGGCCAGCAGCACGTTCATATGCCCCGGCATCCGCCCGGCCACCGGGTGGATGGCGTATTTGACCTCCACCCCCTCGGCCTTGAGCCGGTCGGCCATCTCGCGCAGGGCATGCTGGGCCTGGGCCACGGCCATGCCATAGCCGGGGACGACAATCACCTTGGCGGCGTTCTTCATGATGAAGGCGGCGTCTTCGGCGCTGCCCTGCTTGACCGGCCGCCGCTCGACGGCGCCGGTCGCTCCGGCCTGGGCGTCCTCGCCGCCGAAGCCGCCGAGAATGACCGAGACGAAGCTGCGATTCATCCCTTTGCACATGATGTAGGAGAGAATGGCGCCGGAGGAGCCGACCAGGGCCCCGGTGATGATCAGGGTGATGTTGCCGAGCGTGAAGCCGAGCGCCGCCGCCGCCCAGCCGGAATAGCTGTTGAGCATCGAGATCACGACCGGCATGTCGGCCCCGCCGATCGGGATGATCAGGGTGACGCCGGCGGCCAGGGCCAGGGTGAAAATCACCCAGAAGGCCCAGAGCGCGTGGCCGTGACTCAGCGCCAGGACGACAATCAAAATGACAAGCGCCGCGGCCAAACCTGCGTTGAGGATGTGGCGGGCGGGGAGCAGGATGGGCGCGCCGCTCATGTTTCCGTTGAGCTTGGCGAAGGCGATCAGTGAGCCCGTGAAGGTGACCGCGCCGATAGCCAGGCCGAGCGACAACTCGATCAGGCTCTCCAGCTTCACCCCATCGGCGGCGTCGATGCCATAGGCGGCCGGGGTGTGGATGGCGGCTACGGCCACCAGGCAGGCGCTGAGGCCGACCAGGGAGTGGAAGGCGGCCACAAGTTGCGGCATGGCGGTCATCTGCACCCGCCGCGCAATCACCGCGCCCACAGTCCCGCCAATGGCCAGACCGGCGATGATCAGGCCCAGAGTGCCGAGGTCGAGGGCGCCGTCGCCGGCCAGGGTCAGCAAGGTGACGGTGAGGGCGATGGCCATGCCGATCATGCCCAGGATGTTGCCGCGCCGGCTGGTGACCGGGCTCGAAAGCCCGCGCAGGGCGAGGATGAACAACACCCCGGACAACAGATAGAAGAGGGCGGCGAGGTTGGCCGGCACGACGCTAGCGATCCTTCTTGCGGTACATGGCCAGCATGCGCTGGGTGACCAGGAAGCCGCCGAAGATATTGACCGCCGCCAGGGCCACGGCGATGCCGCCGGCGGTCTTGGAGATCCACACGTGACCGGCGTGCGGGCTGTGACCGGTGTGGGCGGCCGCCGCCAGCAGCGCTCCGACAATGATCACCGAGGAGATGGCGTTGGTGACGCTCATCAGCGGTGTGTGCAGGGCCGGCGTGACGCTCCAGACGACGTAGTAGCCGACGAAAATGGCCAGCACGAAGATGGCCAGGCGGAAGATGGTCGGATCAATGACGGTCATCCCCCCAGGCCTCCTGCCCATCGCCTGCGCGACCGGGCGCGAGGTGCTGAAGCGCGGGTCAAGACTTCAGCGCCGGATGCACCACCGTCCCCCCGAAGGTGACAAGAGCGGCGCGCAGGATTTCATCTTCGGCATTGGTCATTCGTCCCTCGGGGTCAACCAACAGGGCGAGAAAGGCGGAAAGGTTGCGGGCATAGAGGGCCGAGGCGTCAGCGGCGATGCGGCCGGGCAGGTTGGCGACACCGAGGATGCGGGCTCCGCCGGTGACCACCGTCTCATTCGGCCGCGAGCCCTCGACATTGCCGCCTTGCTCGATGGCCAGATCGACGATCACCGAGCCTTGCCGCATCGAGGCGACCTGTTCGGCGGTGACCAGGCGTGGGGCCTGCCGGCCGGGGATCAGGGCGGTGGTGATGACAATGTCCTGCTTGCGGATGTGATCGGCGACCAGGGTCGCCTGCTTGGCTTGATAGGCGGCGCTCATCTCCTTGGCGTAGCCGGCGGCGGTTTCGGCGGACTTGAACTCCTCGTCCTCGATGGCGATGAACTTGGCCCCGAGCGATTCGACCTGTTCCTTGGCGGCCGGACGCACGTCTGTGGCGCTAACCACGGCGCCCAGACGGCGCGCGGTGGCGATCGCCTGGAGTCCGGCGACGCCAGCTCCGATAACGAATACCTTGGCCGGCGCTACCGTGCCGGCGGCGGTCATCATCATCGGCATGGCCCGCCCATAGGCGCTGGCGGCTTCGATGACGGCGCGATAGCCGGCCAGATTGGCCTGGCTGGAGAGCGCGTCCATGACCTGGGCGCGGGTGATGCGCGGCACGAATTCCATGGCGAAGGCGGTGGCCCGAGCCTCGGACAGGGCCGCCAGGGCCGCGGCTTCCCGGTGCGGATCCAGCAGCCCCACGACGATGGCGCCGGGGCGAAGCAGAGCCAGCTCTTCCGCCGAGGGTGCGCGCACTTTCAGGAGAATGTCCGCGCCGGTAAGTGTGGCGGCGAGATCGGGGGCGACCTCCGCGCCGGCGGCGACATAGTCGCTATCGGAGGCCGCGGCCTCGAGCCCGGCGCCGGCTTCGATGGCGATCGCGAGACCCTGGGCCGCGAGCCTCTTCACCGCCTCGGGCGTCAGGGCGACACGGGCCTCGCCGGGATGGCGCTCCCGGGTGACAGCGAGGCGGACCACCGTTTGCCTAATGTACCGGACGGCGCTTGTTGCGCAGAAGGGCGATGCCAAGGCCAAGGACGATCAGGCCTGGGATCAATCCGCCCAGGAATCCCGCCCCGACGCAAAACCACAGCGTCAGCATCAAGATGACCACCGCCAGGTGCAGCGAAGCCCACTTCGTCAGGGATGCGAAAATGCGGAAGTCGGCGACCTGGGTCGCGGCGTTCATCTGGCCGTGGTGATACTCTTCAGGGTGGGTTTCAGCCACGGGATCCTCTTCGCCGACGCCCAGACAGTAGCGATGCTGCTACACTACGGCGCCGCCGGCCTCAAGCGGCGCCCAAGCCGCCAACAAGGCGCGCAACGCAGTCACCAACGCCAGCGGTTGATCGACCATGATGTGGTGCTCGCTGTCGGGCACTATGATGGTCGGCATGTCGCGAGGCAAACGACCGCGGGTCGATTCGACCAGGGCGTGCCGGCGGATGATCGCCGAGCGGTCGCCGATGATATGGGCAAGCGGCGCCGTGGCCTCGGCGGCGGAAAGCTCGGCCATGGCGGTGCGGTCGAGCTTGACCCACACCTCCGGATCGAAACGCCAAGTCCAGCCGGTCCCGCCACCCTCGGCCGCGACCGGCTTGAGCGAGCGGCGGGCGATGAAATCGGCGATGAACAGATTGCCCGGAACCTGCGGTGGCATGAAGCGGAATCGCGCCAGCGCCGCTTCAAGATTCGGGTAAACGCGATTGCGTGCTCCCCGCTGGGACAGGCGGATCTGCGGCCCCGGATCCTCGCCACGGGCGACAGCCTCGGCGCGCATGCGCTCGAATTCCTCCGGGGTCGGCGGGCCGCCGAAGCCGGTATCGACGAGAATGCAGGCGCGCATTCTTTGCGGATGGCGGACGGCCGAAAACAAAGCCTGCGCCCCGCCGAACGAGTGGCCGATGTAGACCGGACCCTCCGCCGCCTCATACAGGCCGGCGGCCTGGGCGCAGGCGAAGATTTCTTCGGCGAACAGATCGAAGCTATAGCGCGGCCGCCAATCCGAATCGCCCATGCCCGACAGCGAAAGGGCGGCGACACGAAAGTCGGCGGCGAAGAACGGGGCGATGAAACTCCACCAGTCGGCATGGGCGCTGTTGCCGTGGATGAAGATCAGGCCCGGCTTGCCGATCTCGCCCCAGGTGAGGAGTTCGATCCCCGCGCCCTCGACCTCGACCGTTTGGCGTCCGGGAACCTGGGCGATCGCCTTCTCGAACCAGGCCGGGGCTGCCGGAACAGCTCCGGCGAAGGGCGCCAACGGCGAGGCGATTTCCGGCGGCAGGTCGGCGTTCCAGCGGATCGGTTCATCTTCGTCGAGGCGGGCGACATCGTTCGCCATGCAGGGTCCCTTGCTGAAACGTGGGCCTGACTAACAAGCGTTTGAAAAATGGCAAGAGCGCGCGCCAGGAGTCGCTAGGCCGATTCGCGTCTGAAATGTCTTGACAGCACGTAAGCTGTCACTTACGGTAAGTCATGGCTTACGGTCAGACCGCCAAGCGCGACGCTTTCGACGCCCTGGGCGATTCCACGCGCCGCCTGATCTTCGAGCGTTTGGCCGTGCGTCCGGCGCCGGTCGGGGTTCTGGCGGCGACGCTGCCAATCAGCCGACCCGCCGTTTCCCAGCACCTGCGCGTCCTCAAGGAGGCTGGTCTGGTGAGCGAAACCGCGGACGGCGCCCGACGCATCTACCAGCTCGACCCGCGCGGCATCGCGGTCATGCGCGACTGGCTCGACAACCACTGGGCTACCGCCCTGGGCGCCTTCGAGACCTTTGTGAACGACACTCAGAGAAAGGACGATCCCGAATGACCATTGCTCCCATTGTGCGCACGGTAACGG
>DATBOH010000151.1:0-7487 GCA_036553915.1 Caulobacteraceae bacterium
TTCCTGGCCACCCCGGCTGGCCGCGCCTGGTCGAACCGCCTGCCGCAGATCTTGCCGGGGTTCGGCGAGGCGATGAAGGGCTTTGATTTCAAGCGCCGGATGATGGCGGAAACCTGCGCGCAGATTCACAAGGGCTGTCCGCCGCCGCCCGGCAAATAGGAGCCGCGGCGCGATGCGCGATCTGGCTCGCGCCGCGGCCGAGCAGAATGCGGCGCTGCCGTTGGCGTATCATCGGCTGTGGCGAATGTGGTTCGCCTTCGGCTTTCCGGCCTTCGGCGCCATATTGGCGATCCTTTGGCTCATGGTCGCCAAACCCAGTCTTTGAGCGCCAGGGGATCCCATGCCGCGCCTTCCGACGGTTTTCTTTGGTCACGGCAATCCGATGGAGACCCTTGGCGGACCGTTCGCCGAGGCCTGGGGCGCGCTGGGCGGCGCACTTCCCCGCCCGAAAGCCATGCTGATGGTCTCGGCGCATTGGTATATCGAGACCGCCGCCGTCACAGCGATGGCGCGGCCGCGGACGATCCATGACTTCAACGGCTTCCCAGATGCGCTCTACGCCATCGACTATCCCGCGCCCGGCGATCCGGCGCTCGCCGAACGGGTCATCGACCTCCTGCGGCCGGTGCGGGTGGACCGCGACCTCGACTGGGGACTCGATCACGGCGCCTGGTCGGTGCTGCGCCACCTCTGGCCGGCGGCGGATGTGCCGGTCGTTCAGCTCAGCATCGACCGCACCCAGCCGCCGGAATTCCATTTTGAGCTCGGCCGTCGCCTGCGGCCGTTGCGCGCCGAGGGCGTGCTCATCGCCGGTTCGGGTGACATCGTTCACAATCTGCGCGCGGCGCGATGGCAGGGTGAGCCGGTAGCCTATGATTGGGCGCGGCGGTTCCACGACCTGGTGCGCGAGACGGTCCGATCCGGAGATCGCCGACTATTGGTAGATTACGAGGCATTGGGGGAGGACGCCCGGCTCTCCGCGCCGACCCCGGAGCACTACCTGCCGTTACTCTATGTGTTGGGAGCAGGTTTCGATGATGAGCCGGCGCGCGTCTTCACCGACGCCATCGCCATGGCCTCGATCAGCATGCTGGGCTTCGTCCTCGGCCACCCCGGCTAGCTGGCCGCGCCGGGTTCAGGCGCGCGGGTAGAGGATAATCTGGGTGCAGCGGAACAGCGCCATGGCCCGGCCGCTGGCCTCGTCGGTCGCCTTTGCGTCCCAAACCTGGGTGAGGCGACCGCCATGCTGCAGGCTCGCCTCAAACAGTACCGCGCCCTCCAGGGTGGTGCCGACAAAGTTGGCCTTCACCTCGGCGGTGGTGAAGCCGCTCGCCCCCTCCGGCCAGGCGCTGGAGACGCCATAGGCGCACAGGATGTCGAGGCAGGAGAGCAGCGATCCGGCCAGCAGATAGCCGGTGTGGGCCACCAGGTCCGGCCGCACCGGCATGCGGCCGCACACCCGGCCCTCGGCCACCTCGGTCACCACGAGGCCGAGATGGCCGGGCAACTTGTTTTCGGACGCCCGGTTGAGGTCGGCGACCGAGGTGCGATTGGAGCGCTTGGGCATAGGCTCTCAGAACGGCGTCGGAGCGCCAGTTATCGTCTTTCGTTGTCGGTCCGCTCGATGAACGAAGCGACGTTGTCGTGGATCTGCTTCAGCGACGCCTCGTGGGCGTAAACCATGTGACCGGACTGGTAGTAGTGGTACTCGATATTGCCATCCAGGCTGGCCGGGATCGGCAGGTGGTGGTCTTCGTACCAGCCCTCGTAGAACGGCGTCGCCAGGTCGAAATAGCCGCCGTTGACCATGATCTTGAGCTGCGGGTCGTACTTCATCGCCGTGGCCAGATCCGGCATGACATTGGTCTGGCCGGGAAGCGGGAAGGGAACGCCGGGCGGCTGGTGGTCCATGTTCCACTTCATGCCGATGTCGATCTCCGGCTTGTAGGTCTTGCCCTCGCCATAGCCGAGATCCTTGCGGACATAGTCGTTGAAGGCCGAGACATAGGCCGAGCTTATGGCCGCTGACTGCGGGTCATAGTCGGCCTCCTTCGACAGCGGATCCATGTCGGGACCGGAGAAGCGGGTGTCGAGCCGGCCGGTGGTCGTGCCGGTGCGGTCCTGGAGCATTTTCTCGAACATCCCGCCGGTGACCCTGAGGTTGGCCTTGACCAGATAGTCGGGCGTCAGGCCGGTGTACTTGGAGAGCTGCTCGGCGACCGCCTGCCTGCGGGCCGGGTCGAGCTCCGAGCCGGCCTGCAGCGCCAGCGCATAGTCGCCGCTGGCGAAGCGCTCCACCTGCTTCATGAAGACTTCGAGATCGGCCGGCCGGTCGCCTGGCAGCAGATTGTGGTACCAGGCCGTCGCCGCATAGGTCGGCAGGGCGGTGATATAGGCCTGATCGGTGCCGGGGTTGAACTCCGGGGCGTCGGCCGAGAGATCGAAGTTGAGAATCTGCGAGAGCAGGATGACGCCGTTGAAATCAACGTCATCGGCGGTCTCCAGCTCATTGATCACCACCGCCGAGCGCGGCGTGCCATAGCTTTCGCCGAACAGATATTTGGGCGAGTTCCAGCGCCCGTAGCGGGACAGGAACTCGACAATGAATTCCGAGAAGGCGTGGGCGTCGGCGTCAACGCCCCAGAAGGCCTTTTCCTTGTCCTTGCCGGCGATGCGCGAAAAGCCGGTCCCTGGGGCGTCGATGAACACCAGGTCGGTGGCGTCCAGCAGGCTGTAGGCGTTGTCGACCACCGAATAGGGGGCGGCCGGGGTGTGGCTGTCGTCGGCGGTCACCACCCGGCGCGGCCCGAAGGCGCCCATGTGCAGCCACACCGTCGAGGAGCCCGGGCCGCCGTTGTAGAAGAAGGTGATCGGCCGGTTCGGCGACGGAACGCCGTTCTTGAAATAGGCGACGTAAAACATCGAAGCCTCGGCGGTGGGATTGGCGCCAGCCGCCTCCGCCTTGCCCTTGTCAGTGGTCTCGGCGTCGACCGCCTTGGCGACCGCATCGTCCCAGCCCTTGGGATGCACCACCAGGGTGCCGGCCACCGCCCTGTAGCCGATGCGCGCGCCCTCGACCGTCACTTCGGCCTGGCTGCTGACGCTTTCGGGCTGGAAGATGCCGCCGGGCTTTTCGGCCGCCGCCTGGGCCTTGTCGCCGTTGTCGGTCTTGGGCGGCGTGGCGGTCTGGGCGGCGTAAGCCGGCGCGCCGGCGAGCAGGGCAGCGGCGGCGACCGCGACGAACAGAGATTTCAAGGCATTCCCCTAGGGAGCGGCGTGGAAACGGCGGGTTGCGGGCGGAATATCGGTGAACGCCGGATTCGCAAAATTACCGATTGGACAGGTCGGCCACGATCGGCAACCAGATGGCGCTGGCCTGGCCCGGGGCGCGGCTGATCCGCACCGTGGCGGCGACATAGTCGGCGGGCTTGGCGTAGAAGATATTGGGGGTGAAGGTTTGCGGATTGCGGTCGTAGAGCGGAAACCAGCTCGACTGGATCTGCACCATGATCCGATGCCCGGTCCGGAAGACATGGTTGGCGTTGGGCAGGGCGAAGCGATAGCGCTCGACCTGGCCGGCCGGGATCGCCGCCGGATGCTCGAAGCTGTCGCGATAGCGGCCGCGGAAGATGTCCATGGCGATCGGCAGTTCATAGCCGCTCATCGTCGGCTCGGAGGGAACCTCGGCGGGATAGACGTCGATCAGCTTGACGACGAAATCCCCGTCCGTGCCGCTGGTGGCGGCGTAGAGATCGGCGACCGGCGCCCCGGCCAGGCGCACAGGCGCGGTGAGCGGGGCGGTTTCATAGGCCAGGACGTCCGGACGCGAAGCGACGAAACGCTGGTCGGTGACCAGCCAGGTGCGCCAGCGCTCGGTCTCGGAGAAGCTCACCGGTGGCGGCAGGAAGGGGACCGGCTTGGCCGGGTCGGAGACATAGGCGTCGGCGCCGGCCGTGGCCGGAGCGTTGAAATCGAGGCTGAAGCCGCCGGCGAGATAGAGCGGTGTGAGGGCTTCGCCGCATCCCTGATCACAGGCCTTCGGCCAGTCGGGCAGCCGGTCCCAACGGTTTTCGCCGGTGTCGTAGATGAACACCGGTGGCGTATCGGCTTTCGGCGCGCCGTCCTTCAGATACTGGTCCAGGAACGGCTTGAGCACCTGTAGACGCCATTGCAGCGCCGTATCGCCGCTGAACTGCAGCGGCCCTAGGCTGCGGCCTTCATAGTTGGCGCCGCTGTGCCGCCACGGCCCCATGACCAGGAAGTTGGTGGCCTGCCGACCCTTGGCCTTGAGCGCCTGCCAGCAGTGGATTGCCCCCCACATGTCCTCCTGATCCCAGAGGCCCTGTTCCCACATCGTCGGCACGGTGGAGGGGTGCGCGGCGATAAGTTTGTCGAGCGCCTGACCCTGCCAGAAGGCGTCGTAAGCCGGGTGCGCCTCCATGCGTTCCAGCCAGGGATAGCCGGCGACGTTGTGAGCCTGCGCCCACCCGTCCACCGAGCCGCCGTCGAGAAAACCCTGGTAGTCGTCGGCGGTCTCGCGCGGAGCGCCATCACCATCGGTGCGCCGGGTCGTCTGACCGGTGACATAGTCGATGTTGGGCTGGCGAAAGGCGCCATAATGAAACCAGTCGTCGCCCATCCAGCCGTCGACCATCGGGCTCTCCGGAACCGCGGCCTTGAGCGCCGGGTGCGGGTCCAGCAGCGCCATCACCACCGTGAAGCCTTCGTAGGACGAGCCGATCATGCCCACCTTGCCGTTGGATTCCGGGGTGTTCTTCACCAGCCAGTCAATGGTGTCCCAGGCGTCCGTGGTCTCGTCGGTGGTTGTCGGATTGAGCGGCCCGCGCACCGGCCGGGTCATTACATAGGCGCCCTGCGAGCCATATTTGCCACGGATGTCCTGGAACACCCGGATGTAGCCGTCGGCGACGAATGACTCATCGCTCTGGGAGGTTCTGGCCACGGCGTGCGTGCTGTTGGAACGTTTGGCGCGGCTCGAGGCGTCATAGGGCGTGCGGGTCAGCAGGATCGGGGCCTGGCGCGCGTTCTTGGGTATGACGATGACGGTATGCAGCTTCACGCCGTCGCGCATCGGGATCATCACGTCGCGCTGGACATAGTCGGCCATGGCCGGCGGCCCTGGCGCGGCCGCGATCATGTCATTGAGGTCCGGTCCCGGCGGCAAGGTCCCTGCCGTCGCCGCCCCGGCCAAGGTCGCCATGGCCGCCGCCGTCAACCAAGCCCGCATGAGCATCCTCCGCGGCGCCTTTTCGCCATTGCAGCGCCGCCGGCGTCAAGCGCCCTTGCGCGCCGCAGCCAGGTTTGTCAGCAATCAGGGGCAATGAAGTCGAGTCTGATCGCCATAGCCGCCATTGTCGCTTTCGCCGGCCGGGCGACGGCCGAGCCTGAGGGCAAGACGCTCTATGGGGCCTGGTGCCAGGGCTGCCATCAGGAGAACGGGGCGGGCATTAAGGGCGCCTTTCCGGCCCTGGCGGGCGATGCCGTGGTCGATGGCGCCGCTGGCCCGCTCATCGACAAGGTGCTGCGCGGTAAGGCCGGCATGCCGGCCTTCGCCGGTAGCCTCTCCGACGCCGAAATCGCCGCCGTGACCAGCTACGTGCGCGGCGCCTTCGGCAACCGCGCCTCGCCGGTGAGCACCGCAACCGTGGCGGCGCGCCGCGCGGCCCCGCCAGCCCCCTGACGACGACGAAGGAACAGCTGGGGCCGACACCGAATTAGCCACGCATGAGCGCGAGCGGGGCTGGGGATGTCGAAACCTTCGGGCTCACCTGGGCCGATACCGGCGGCCCAGGCTTCGGCCGCCGCCGGGCCGGCCGCGGGTTCCGATATCTGGCCGAGAATGGCGCCGCGCTTACCGACGCTGGCGCCGTGGCGCGCATCCGCCGCCTGGCGATTCCGCCAGCCTGGCGCCAGGTCTGGATTTGCCCGTCGGCGCAAGGCCATATCCAAGCCATCGGCCTCGATGAGCGCGGCCGGCGGCAGTATCTCTACCATCCGGCCTTTCGGGAGGCCCAGGACGACGCCAAGTTCGACGGCCTGATCGCGTTTGGCGAGGCATTGCCGCGCCTCCGCGCCCAGGTGCAGGCCGACCTCTCCCGCCCCGGCCTGCCGCGCGAAAAGGTGCTGGCGACGGTCGTCTCCCTGCTTGAGACCACCCTCATCCGCGTCGGCAATATCGAATATGCGAAAGCCAACAACAGCTTTGGCCTGACCACTCTGCTCAACCGGCATGTCTTGGTGGATGGGGAGGAGTTGCGCTTCAGCTTTGCCGGCAAGAGCGGGCACAAGTGGCGTCTGGGCGTGCGCGACCGGCGGGTCGCCAATATCGTCCGGCGCTGCCAGGATCTGCCCGGCCAGCGCCTGTTCGAATATCGGGATGAAGCGGGCGAAATCCACGCCATCGCCTCGGCCGACGTCAACGCCTATCTGAAGGCCGCCTCCGGGGCCGAGATCACCGCCAAGAATTTCCGCACCTGGGCTGGGACGGTGCTGGCCGCCGAAGCCCTGGTGGCGCTGCCTTCCCCCGAGAGCGCGGCCGCCGGCCGCCGCGCCCTATCGGAAATGTTCCGGGCAGTCGGGAACCGGCTCGGCAATACGCCAACAATCTGCCGAAAGGGGTATGTGCATCCCGGCGTCGTGGAGGCGTGGCTGGCCGGACGCCTGGTTCTCAAATCATCGAGGCGGCCCGCCGACGGCATGAGCTCGCTGGAGGCGGCGGTGCTGGCGTTCTTGAAACGGCGGTAAATCCGCCGCTAGCGGAGCATCAAGCCCGCGCAAAGGCTCCGCGGCGCAGGCGTAGGGCCGCGCCGAGGCCGGCGAATCCGACCAGCATGAGCGCCCAGGTCGCCGGCTCGGGGACCGCGGCCACGCCAACGGTGAAGCCGTACCAGTTTTCGGAAGCAGGCGTCGTCCAGCTGATCGACGTGAAGGTCCCGGTGAGCTGGATCGTGCCGTTGCCCTCGCTGCCAAGGACATTGTTGCCGCTGAGCGTAATCGACGAGCCGCCGTACTCCGCCGACGGGCCACCGGCTTCGATGGTCACGGGTTCATTGACCGGGAAGTCGAAGGCCGCCGGATTGCCGCCCGAGCCGAGACTCCAGATGGCGATGATCGGATTGGTCACCGGCTTAGAAAAGGTGACCGTGTCGATGACATTGGCGTTGCCGCCGAAGAGCTGGATGATGCCGTCGGCAGAAGGCGGCGCATTGCCGACTGACCCGCCAACATAGCTCGACGCCGGGGTCCAACTCGGATAGCCGGTGAACAGGTTTTCCACCTCCCCGGAGTAGGTGACGCCAACCGAACCGGCGGCCCCGCTGGCCGTGCCCGCTGTCGCGCTGGTCGTGAATTTGCCCCAGGCGGTCCAATCGACCGTCCCGGCGCCCGACGGAGCGGCGATCGACAGCGCCGCGCTGGCGACCAGCGAAAAAGCGAGGATTCTGAGCATGCGAAGGCCTTCCCAAGTC
>DATBOH010000180.1:0-3243 GCA_036553915.1 Caulobacteraceae bacterium
CCAGGACAGCGATGGTTTTTGGCTGCATCCGCACACCGATCTCGGCGTCAAGCGTTTCACCATGTTGATTTATCTGAGTGACGGCGCCGATCAGGCCGATCTCGGCACCGACATCTATGCCGACGACCGGAGCTGGGCCAAACGCACTGCCTTCGTGGACAATTCGGCGCTGGTCTTCGTCCCCTCCGACAACACCTGGCACGGCCTTGAGCCACGGAAGATCGCCGGGGTCCGCAAGTCGGTGATCATGAACTATGTCACCCGTGGCTGGCGCGAGCGCGGCCAACTCGCCTATCCGGAGACCCCGGTTCGGATCTGAAGCAAGCGCCTGACGGCTCTGGCCGCTTCGGCCATGGCGTCCACAGGGCCGAAGCCCGCCGCTGGTTCGCGAGCCCCCTCGAAGCGGCGCGCGTGGCCGCGGTCGATCAATCCCTGCACGAAACCCACATGCCGGGCGAAGCCGAGGTCGAGAATTTCGACCGGATGGCCGCTGGCCAGCGCCTCCGACATCATCGAGACGCTGTCGCTGGTGACCACCAGTCGGTCGCTTGAGGCCAGAATGGCCCTGTAGGGATTGTCGCCGACGCCGTCCCAGATGAAGACCTGATCGTCGCCGGCGAAGGCGGCCTTGAGCCGCGCAAGGGTCTCCGCCGGCGTGCGACGAGATGGGGTGATCAAAAGCCCTCCCTGGCCCCGCGCCGATTGCAGGCCGCTGATCAGAGCGTCGCTGTCGGCCAGGGTGAACGGCCGCCCGCGCAGGCTGCCGCCGATGGCGACGCCGATTAGAGGGCGGCCATAGCCAGAGAATCGTTCGGCCCAGTCGCCGCGAGCGGCCTCGAGTCGGTTGGGGGTCAGATCGTGAAGGGCGGTGGCGACCGTCAGGACATTGGCGGCGGCCGGAAGCCGGTCGTGGGCCATGGCGATGATGAGGTCGAAGCGATCGCGGTCGCGGCGCGGATCCTGGACATGCACGGTCAGAGGCCGGCCTCCGCTCGCCCTCCTGGCCCCCAGCGCCCAGCGGGCCGATCGACGACCGCAGCTGACGATCACCGTCGGCCATGGCGGAGTGGCCCTTGGGCCATTCCAGGGCCACGACCCGACCGTCAGCTCCGTGACTTCGTCAGCGACGGCCTCGGCGAGGCCGCGCGCCTGAGTGCGCATGCCCATCTCTCCGGTGGTGACAGCCCAGGCGCTGATGCTCATACCTGTAAACTTCCCATGGGCGCGCCGGTCAGGGCCAGCACCTCGCCATTTTCAGCTAGCGCGGTCTGTGCTTAAGTTCCGGCTCACGGTGCTCCAGGGACAGGTCTGGACCGCCGATCGGGGGTGGAATTATGGCGCAGTCTCGGACTGGAAAAGGAGGCGTGATTATCGGCGTCGCCGGCGCGGTGTTCGCTGTCTTCATGGTCGTGTTCTTCAATTCGGGCGCCGCCAAGGGCTGGCTGTTCGCTAGTTCATGGGATGGCAAATCGACGCTCGTCTGTGGCGGATCTCAACAGATGACCATCCGCGACAAGCACGTAAAGATGGAAACCGGACCCGCGTTCACGGTCGGCGGCGACTGCAAGCTTAACATCGTCAACAGCGACATCATCGCCCCTACGGTGATCGACGCTGGCGGAAATGCCATTGTGACCGTCCAGGGTGGCTCGATCACGGCGACTGACAAGGCGATCGATGCCGGCGGTGACGCCCAGATCGCCATCCACGGGACCAAGATCCTCGGCGCAATCGACAAGGGCGGCAGCGCCCGGATCACCGGCCTGCCCGATCTCGACAAGCAGCAAGCGGCCGAGGACGCTGGCAAGGCGCTGAATGATAAATGGGGCAAGTCGGCATGCGCCGGTATCGCCGAGTGCTATCGAAACACGCATTTCGTCGGCCAGGCCGGCGCGCGGGTGATTGGCGAGCTCGACGCCAGCGGCAGAGTGAGCACGGTGACGATATCAGGAACGCCTGGCTCAGGGCGCGATTGCCTGGAGCAGGTCATGAAGGCGAAGTCCGTGACCGCCTATGACGGCGGCAAGGGCCGGCTCGTCTGCGAATTCGCCGGGACCTGGGCGGGCGGCAACGAAGACCTCAATATCGGCGGCGCATTTCAGCGCTGATACGCGCCCGCGCAGTTCCCTCGACGGCGCCGGCTGCAGGATTCGAACCCGCGACCTTCGCTTTACAAAAGCGCTGCTCTACCAACTGAGCTAAGCCGGCTCGCCGCAAGTCGCGTGCTTATGCCGTAGCGTCCGGCCGTCTGGCAACTGAAGCGATCCGCATGGGCAAGCTGCGCGCCAGCCCCTATATGCGCCCGCCATGGCTCGCTTCCTGATCACCTCCGCCCTCCCGGGCGTCAACGGCGTCAAGCACCTCGGCAACCTGGTAGGCTCGATGCTGCCGGCCGACGTTTATGCGAGGTTTCAGCGAGCGCGCGGGCATGAAGTGCTCGCCCTGTGCGGCACCGACGATCATGGCACGCCGGCCGAACTCGCGGCCGCCAAACTGGGCCAGGACGTCGCCGACTATTGTCGCGATCAGCATCGGATCCAGAAGGCGCTGGGCGAGGGGTTTGGTCTGGCCTGGGACTATTTCGGCCGCACCTCCTCGGCGCAGAACGGCGAGCTGACCAACCATTTCGCCGCCGCTCTGGAAGCCAACGATCTTGTCGAGGAGCGCCTCGACAAGATGATCTATTCCAAGCTCGACAAGCGTTTCCTGCCGGATCGCTATGTGGAAGGCACATGTCCGATCTGCGGCTTCCGCCCGGCCCGCGGCGACCAGTGCGATAACTGCGGCTCGCTACTCGATCCCGTCGATCTGATCGACCCGTATTCGGTGATTTCCGGGTCGGCGGACCTTGAGATGCGCGACACGCGCCATCTCTACCTTCTGCAGTCGAAGCTAGAGGGTCGGCTGCGCTCCTGGGTCGAGTCGCGGGCTGAATGGCCGGGGCTGACCCGCTCGATCGCCTTCAAGCATCTGAACGAAGGGCTGATCGATCGCGGCATCACCCGCGATCTGGCCTGGGGCTTCCCGGTGTTGAAGGACGGGCAGCCGCGTCCAGGGTTCGAATCAAAGGTCTATTACGTCTGGTTCGACGCGCCGATCGGCTACATCGGCATCACCCGCGAATGGGCTGACGCCGGTGGCCAGGACTGGCGCCGCTGGTGGCGCACCGACGCGGGCGCCGTCGACGTCCGCTATGTCCAGTTCATGGGCAAGGACAACGTCGCCTTCCATGCGGTGAACTTC
>DATBOH010000202.1:0-4883 GCA_036553915.1 Caulobacteraceae bacterium
ACCAAGAACTCTATTCCGCGGCCAGGCTGATCGCCGGGGTGCGTTCGCGGAAGTTGATGGCCTTGAGATAGATGATGCCCTCTTCGGCGATGTCGTCGCCGACCATGCGGTCGCCCTCGGCCTTCAGCTCGTCCATGTCGACGTACATGCCGTAGAAGGCGCGGGTGCGGTCAGTGATGATCCCGGCGTTGAGCAGGGTCTTGATCAGCACCCGGAAGATGTTGGTGGCCTCCTTCATATCCTCGCGGCGGGCCTCGTCGGTGGCCAGCTTCTGGATTTCTTCCAGCACCTTGTCCGGGTCGAGGCCGAATTCGACATAGAGGTCGCGTTGCTCGCTGGGCGACACCAGGTTGAACAGCACGCTCTGGAAGCAGTGGGCGGCCCAGTCCTCGACGATGGCATGCTCATCGGCGGAGAGCTTGGGCACGGTGCGGTCGGCCCAGATCTTGCCGAACTTGTGATGGAAGGCCTCGTCGGTCATCACCAGCTGCATCAGCTTGCGGCCCAGGGGGTCGTTGAGCTTCTGGTAGAAGGTGGCGAAGGCCCCCATGGCCAGGCCCTCGACCAACATCTGCATGCCGATGATCTTCTTGTAGACCTCCGGCGCCGAGATGATCTCCACCAGCAGATCCTTGAGCACCGCGCTGCATTCCACCGGACGGCCCCAGCGCGCCTTGATGTACTTGGCGAAGGCGGTGACGTGGCGAGCTTCCTCGCGAGTCTGGTTGGCGGCGTATTCCTGCGCCCCCTGGTCGTAGAGCACATGGCAGAGGCTGGCCGAGAGGTTCAGGGCCCCCTGCTCGCCGTGCAGGATCGAGGAAAAGGAATGCAGCAGCGAGCGATTGATGAATTGCGCCCGAAGCGACGGGTCCTTGAGGTGGTTGGAGACATAGTCGGTCTGGATGGCGATGTTCAGGTCTTCGGAGACCAGAGGCTCGTTCATCATGTCCCAGGGCTCGTCGAAGTCGATGTACTTCTTGTCGAGCGGATCCCAGAAATGGTCGTGGGTGGCGCTGATGATCTTGTCGAAGGCGCTCGAGCGCTGACCGTAGCGGTCGAGGGTCAGCATCGACTCAAAGTCGTCCGGCGCCACGGCGTCGTACATGGCGTCCTTAGTGATGTTTCCGTCAGCCACGGCAGATCTCCATCTTAGCGATGCTCAATTTGCGGCCCGGCGCGGCTGTCGTCAAGGAAAAATGACGCATGCGTCACGTTTTTTAAGGGGCCGGCTTCATTCCCACCATCACCGCGCCCGGCCTGCCGCATTCGATCTTCAGGCCGGTACGGCTATCGCGGCAGATCATGACCATCTTCGGGGCCGGTGCGGCCGGCGGCGGGCGCGCGGCGGCCGTCTGCTTCGGCGTTGGGGCCGCCTGGCGTTGGCAAGCTGTTAACGCTCCAAGGGTCAGGATCGTCGCCAGGACAAGGGCTGTTTTCACGTTATAGGGGCTCGAAAAACCGACAACGCTGAGTGTCAGATTGGCACGCTACAGTCGGTCGCGCCCACTGGCGAGGGGTAGTGACGAATTGTCGCGGTTGGAAATTAACTAAATGGCGATCTACGGGATTTGTGTTACGAAAATTCAGGACAGGTTTCCGGATCAGCCATCCTCTTCGGGCGTGCGTTGTTTCGACCGAAGATAGTGTAGTCTAAAGTAGGAGGTTGAAGCGGTGTCCATTGCAGACGTGCTTGTCGCCCAAGGCTTGGCGACTCAAGAAGATCTTTCCGCTGGGCGGGACCTGCAGCGCAGTCGCGGCGGCGGACTGGGCGACTGCCTGGTTGAACTTGGGCGTGTGCGCCGCGAAGATCTCGATCTCGTCTACAAGACCGCCCCCCTGGCGCCGCGCAGCCTTGCCGAAGTCGGCACCGCCATCGGCACCCTCGTCGGCCTGCTGCTGAAATGCGTCTACGCGGCCAGCGTCGAGACCGCCTCGGAGGCGGCCGACATCCTCAAGCTGCCGAACCAGGTGATCCTCGAACTGTTCGAGGAATGCGAACAGCGCCAGCTCATGGCCGTTGTCGGGGCCGTGCGCGCCGACCTCACCTCCGAGCGCCGTTACGCGCTCACCAAAGGCGGACTTGAGGCGGCCCAGTCGGCCATCCGCCGCTGCGAATACATCGGCCCGGCCCCGGTGACACTCGACTCCTATCGCGCTCAGATCGAGCGCCAGATCATCACCCAGGAGCACGCCGACCAGCCGGCCATCGACGCCGCCTTCCACGACCTGGTGGTTTCGGCGGAGCTGTTCACCAACCTCGGCCCGGCGATCAATTCCGGCCGCTCCATCCTGCTCTACGGCCCGCCAGGCAACGGCAAGACCACCATCGCCGAAAAGATCGGCGGCCTGTTCCGGGATGTGATCTATGTGCCGCACTGCTTCGAGGTCGATGGCCAGATCGTCAAGGTCTACGATCCGCTGGTCCACGAGCCGGTGCAGAACCAGGGCGGCCCGGTCATGCGCGCCTTCAACTCCGACCGCGAGCAATTCGATAGCCGTTGGGAGGTCATCCGCCGGCCGGTGATCAGCGTCGGCGGCGAACTGACGCTGGAGATGCTCGATCTCGGCTACAATCTGGAATCGAAGTTCTATGAAGCGCCGCTGCATATCAAGGCGCTCGGCGGCGTCTTCCTGATCGACGACTTCGGCCGCCAGCTGGTCAGCCCCAAGGCGCTGCTCAACCGCTGGATCACCCCGCTCGAGGACCGGCGTGACCATATGAAGCTCAATTCCGGCAAGAGCTTCGCCTTGCCCTTCGACGAGCTGGTGGTGTTCGCCACCAACCTCTCGCCCAAGGATCTGATGGACACGGCGTTTTTGCGCCGCATTCCCTATAAGATCGAGATTCCGGCCCCGCCGTCGAGCGTATTCCGGCAGATTTTCGCCAAGGTCGCCGAGGAATTCCAGGTCGACCTGCCGGAAGCCATCCTCTCGACGGTGACCGAAGAGATCGACGGCTGGCGCGACATTCCCCTGGCCGGCTATCAGCCGCGCTTCATCATGGAGCAGATCGAGGCGGCCTGCCGGTTCGCCAAGTCGCCGTTCGAGTTCCGCCCGGCCTTCATCAAGATGGCGCTGAGCAATCTGCACACCCGCGACCACTCCGACGAGGAGGCCGACGCCGCCATCGAGGCGCTCGGCAAGGCGCTGGCGACGAACGGCGATGCGGCTTCAGCCGCTGGCCATGCCCGCAAGGCCGCCGGGTAAGAAAGCAGCCGGGGCGCGCCACGCGCCCCTCCGCCCCGGTCCGGCGGAGGCTTGACTTGGAGATGACCGCTTTCTAGAACAAACGTGGAACATCCACGGGAGCGGTCGCATGCACGAAGATGGCAAGATCGACTACCTCGAATTTCCAGCCTCCGACCTCGCCCCGACCAAGGCGTTCTACGCCGCCGCATTCGGCTGGTCGTTCGTCGACTACGGCCCGGCCTATGCCGCCTTCGAGGGGGCCGGGATTGATGGCGGCTTCAACGCCCACGACGCCGAGCCGGCCCCTCTGGTGATCCTCTGGGCCAACGACCTGGAAGCGATGCAGGCCAGGATCGAGGCCGCCGGCGGCAGGATCGTGCGACCGATCTTCAGCTTCCCCGGCGGGCGGCGGTTCCATTTCCGCGACCCAGCCGGCAATGTGCTGGGGGTGTGGAAGGCCGACTAGATCGGATCGCGATGCGATTGCCGGCGCGCCGGCGCGGCCTATAACAGGCGCCTAGAGCAAACCCCGTTTAGACGGAATCATCCAAACGGGGAGGGTTTGCTCTAGAATTCAACGCGTAGAGCCTGATTCAACGTTTCCATCTGTCCCGTGTGAACGCATCAGGCTCTGGAGAATTGCCCATGCGCCGACGCACGTTTCTCGCCTCCGCACCGATGGCCGCTTCAGCCGCCGCCTGGGTCGAGGCGGCGCCGGCGACCGGGGTTGAAAAGCCCGACCAGGGGCTCGGGCGAGGCGACATCCTCCATGGCGGCGACCGCATCGCCGGCGAAGCCTTCGCCTCGCGCTCCAGCGTCTGGGGTCGCCACGGCGCGGCGGCCACCGCCCACCCCTTGGCGACCCTGACGGCGATCGACATCCTGCGGGCTGGCGGCTCGGCGGTCGATGCGGCGATCGCCGCCAACGCCGCCCTCGGCCTGCTGGAGCCGATATCCTGCGGCGTTGGCGGCGACTGTTTCGCCATGGTCTGGGACCCGAAGGCGGGGCGCCTCGCCGGCCTGAACGGCTCCGGCCGCTCGCCGCGCGCCCTGAGCCTGGAGATCCAGCGCGCCCGAGCCAAAAACGGCTTCATCGCTTCCTATGGCGCCGTCTCGGTGTCCACCCCTGGCGCCGTCGACGCCTGGTGGACCCTGCACCGCCGCTACGGCAGGCTCAAATGGGCCGAGCTGTTCGCCCCGGCCATCGCCATGGCCCGCGCCGGCACGCCCGTTCCCCAGACCATCGCCTATTACCTCGGCCTTTCCCACCGTCTGTTCACCCGCCCAGGCCTCGGCATCGAGGAGACCGACAATTTCAAGAAGCTGTGGGCCCCCACCGGGGTCATGCCGACCGAGGGCCAGGTGTTCGCCAATCCCGATCTCGCCCGCACCTACGCGCGCATCGCCGAGGGCGGCCGCGAAGGCTTTTACGGCGGCCAGACAGCGGCCGTCATCGACGCCTATTTCCGGCGCATTGGCGGCTGGCTGTCGGCGGCCGATCTCGCCGCCCACCATTCCGAATGGGTCGAGCCGCGCTCGACAAACTATCGTGGCGTCGATGTCTGGGCTCTACCGCCCAATAGCCAAGGCCTCGCCACCCTGCAGATCCTCAATATCCTCGAGCGTTTCGACCTGGCCGCCATGGGCTTTCAGTCGGCCGCCAGCCTGCACACCCAGATCGAGGCCAAGCGCCT
>DATBOH010000217.1:0-2983 GCA_036553915.1 Caulobacteraceae bacterium
ATCATCTCGTGATAGAGATCGTTTCCTTCGCGGGTGCGCTCGCCGACACCGGCCAGCACCGAATAGCCGCCATAGGCCTTGGCGATGTTGTTGATCAGCTCCTGCATGGTCACCGTCTTGCCGACCCCGGCCCCGCCGAACAGGCCGATCTTGCCGCCCCGGGTGTAGGGGCAGAGCAGATCGATGACCTTGATACCGGTAACCAGAATCTCGGCCGACGTGGTCTGATCGGCGAACGGCGGCGCTTCCCGGTGGATCGAGGCCCGACGGTTGTGCGGAATCGGGCCGGCCTCGTCGACCGGCTCGCCGATTACGTTCATAATCCGGCCAAGGCATCCCGGCCCCACTGGCACCGTGATCGGGCCGCCGGTGGCGACGACCGGGTGGCCGCGGGTCAGTCCCTCGGTGGTGTCCATGGCGATCGCCCGGACGGTGTTTTCCCCAAGATGCTGGGCGACCTCGAAAACCAGGCGAAAGGGTTCGCCGCTGCGCTGATCGGTGTTGGTGGTCTCCAGCGCATCGAGGATGGCCGGCAGACGGCCCTCGAACTCCACGTCGACGACGGCGCCAATGATCTGGACAATACGGCCGGTGGCTGCGCCTTGCGGCAGGGCGGCGTCCTTGGCCGGGGCGGTGAGGGTGTCGGTCATGGCGGGAATTCCTTGAAAGGTCGTTCGGTCTACAGCGCTTCGGCCCCGGAGATGATCTCGATCAGCTCCTTGGTAATCTGCGCCTGACGCGTGCGGTTCATGATCAGGGTGAGTGCGGCGATCATATCGCCGGCGTTGCGGGTCGCGTTGTCCATGGCGGCCATCTGGGAGGCGAAGAAGCCGGCCTGGTTCTCGAGCATGGCGACGAAGATCTGTGTGGTGATGTTGCGCGGCAGCAGGGTGGCGAGAATGGTCTCCTCATCCGGCTCATAGTCATAGACCGCGCCCTTGAGGTCGATCGCCGGCGCACCGCCCTCGACCTCGGCCGGGATCAGCCGCCGCGCTGTTGGCTTCTGGCTGACCACGGAAACGAAGCGGTTGAAGAACAGCGTGACAACATCGGCCCCGCCGTCGGCAAAGCGCTTGAGGGCGATCTCGGCGACCTCGTGGGCCACGGCCAGGCTCGCCGCCGGCCCAACCTCAAGGTTGGCGATGAAATATTGGCCGTGCGTCCGGCGCAGCTGGTCCCGAGCCTTGCGCCCGACGGTGATGATTGAGACCTGCTTGCCGGCCGACAATCGCTCGGAAAGGTAATCGCGGGCCGCGCGGACGATCGAGGAGTTGAATCCCCCCGCCAGGCCGCGGTCGGAGGTGGCGACAATCACCAGCTCCTTGGCGTCGCGACCCGTACCAACCAGCAGCGGCGGAGCGCCGGCCGCTGATACCCCGCGGGCCAGGTTGGCGATCACGGCCGCCATGCGCTCTGCATAGGGCCGCGCGTTCTCGGCCGCCTCGCGCGAGCGCCGCAGCTTGGCCGCGGCGACCATGTTCAGGGCCTTGGTGATCTTCTGCGTGGCGCGGACCGAGGTGATGCGGCTGCGCAGGTCCTTGAGCGAGGCCAAAAGCTAGGCTCCCTCAGCCGAACGATTGGGCGAAGTCGTCAAGGGCTGCTTTGAGCTCGCCTTCGAGTTCCGACGTGAGCGCCTTTTGGGTGCGGATCGCTTCCAGCAGGCCGGCGTGGTGACCATGCAAACGGGCCAGAAACTCACTCTCGAACTGCCTGACCTGGGAGACCGGAATGGCGTCCAGATAGCCACGGGTGCCGGCGAACAGCACGCACACCTGCTCTTCGGCCTGCAGCGGCGAATACTGTGGCTGCTTGAGAAGCTCCGTGAGCCTTTCGCCACGCGCCAGCAGGCGCTGGGTCGAAACGTCGAGGTCGGAGCCAAACTTGGCGAACGCCGCCATTTCGCGATACTGCGCCAGTTCCCCCTTGAGCGGACCGACGGCGGTCTTGACCGCCTTGATCTGGGCCGCCGAGCCGACCCGACTGACCGAAAGGCCGACGTTCATCGCCGGTCGAACCCCCTGATAGAACAGATCGGTCTCCAGGAAGATCTGGCCGTCGGTGATCGAAATGACATTGGTCGGGATGTAGGCCGAGACGTCGTTGGCCTGGGTCTCGATGATCGGCAACGCGGTGAGCGATCCACCCCCGAATTCGTCGTTCATCTTGGCGGCGCGCTCCAGCAAACGCGAGTGAAGATAGAAAACATCGCCCGGGTAGGCCTCGCGGCCGGGCGGCCGACGCAGCAGCAGACTCATCTGGCGGTAGGCGACGGCCTGCTTGGAGAGATCGTCATAAATGATCAGGGCGTGCATGCCGTTGTCGCGGAACCATTCGCCCATGGCGCAGCCGGCGAACGGCGCCAGGAATTGCAGCGGGGCCGGCTCGGAAGCGGTTGCCGAAACGACGATGGTGTAGTCCATCGCGCCGCGGTCCTCGAGGGTCTTGACGATCCGCGCCACTGTCGAGCGCTTCTGACCGATGGCCACATAGATGCAGTAGAGCTTGGCCTTTTCGTCGTCGCCGGCATTGACCTGGCGCTGGTTGAGAATGGCGTCGATGGCCACGGCGGTCTTGCCGGTTTGGCGGTCGCCGATGATCAGTTCGCGCTGACCGCGGCCGATCGGCACCAGGGAATCGATGATCTTCAGGCCGGTCTGCACCGGCTCGTGCACGCTCTTGCGCGGAATGATGCCCGGCGCCTTCACATCGACGCGGCGGCGTTCGGCGACGTTTTCGATCGGGCCCTTGGCGTCGATCGGCTCGCCGAGCGGATTGACGACCCGGCCGAGCAGCCCCTTGCCTACCGGCACGTCGACGATCTCGCCGAGCCGGCGGACTTCGTCGCCTTCCTTGATCTCGGCGTCGGAGCCAAAGATCACCACCCCGACATTGTCGCGTTCGAGGTTGAGGGCCATGCCTTTCACGCCGGCCGAGGGAAACTCGACCATTTCGCCGGCCTGAACCTCGTCGAGGCCGAAGACCC
>DATBOH010000259.1:0-4510 GCA_036553915.1 Caulobacteraceae bacterium
CCGTCGACATGGCGGTGACGGCGCGCTCTATATCGCCTTGCGACAGAAGCCCGGTGCTTTGAAGGGTTGAATGGAGAGGACTCACATGCGGCTTGGCGCGGTCGCGACGGTTTTGAGTTTGGCCGCGAGCGGTGTTTCGGCCGCGCCGCAACCGGCGCCCGCGACCCCTCCCATCGCCGCGGCGGCTGAGCATCCCTATCCAGGCGCCCTGAACCTGGTGGTCGACGCCACGGATCTGACGCATGCCATCTTTTCAGTGAGCGAAACCGTGCCGGTGGCCGGTCCGGGCCCGCTCACCCTGTTGTACCCGAAATGGCTGCCCGGCAATCACGGACCCACGGGCCCGCTCGACAAGCTGGCTGGACTGACCGTCAGCGCCAATGGCCAATCGATCGCCTGGGTCCGGGACCCGGTCGACGTCTACGCCTTTCACCTTGACGTTCCTGCAGGTGTCACGGAGGTCACCTTGCGGTTCCAGTTCCTGTCGCCGGTAACCCCGGCGGAGGGCCGGGTGATGATGACGCCAGCGATGCTGAGCCTGCAGTGGAATACCGTCGTTCTCTATCCGGCCGGCTATTTCAGCCGCGATATTCCGGTCGATGCGCAGGTTGTGCTGCCCGAAGGGTTCACCGCCGCCACCGCCCTCGAGCCGGTTTCCCGGATCGGCCCGCAGATCCGCTTCCGCACCGTGGGGCTGAACACCCTGGTGGATTCGCCCTTGATAGCGGGGCGCAACTTCCGGCGCATCGATCTGGCCGCCCAGCCCCGCGTCAGCCTCGATGTCGTCGCTGACAAGCCGGAGGAGCTGAACGCCGACGCCATTGAGATCGACGCCCACAAGGCCCTGGTGATCCAGGCCTATCGCCTTTTCGGCTCCCGACATTACGACCACTACGATTTCCTGCTGTCGCTCAGCGATGAGCTCGGCGGTATCGGTCTCGAACATCACCAGTCGAGCGAAGACGGAACGATCCCGCGCTATTTTCTCGATTGGCCCAAGACCCCCGCCGAGCGCGATTTGCTGGCGCACGAATTCACCCATTCGTGGAACGGCAAGTTTCGTCGCCCGGCCAATTTGTGGACCCCTAACTTTAACACCCCGATGCGAGACAGCCTGCTGTGGGTCTACGAAGGCCAGACGCAGTATTGGGGCTATGTGCTGGCGGCACGTTCGGGTCTGATGAGCCGGCAGGAGGCGCTGGACGCCATAGCCCTCACGGCCGCCGCCTTTGACGATCGCCCCGGACGCCGCTGGCGCGATCTCGCCGACACCACCAACGATCCGATCGTGGTCATGCGCCGTTCCGAGCCCTGGCCGAGTTGGCAGCGCGGCGAAGACTACTATTCAGAGGGCGAACTCATCTGGCTCGACGCCGACACGCTGATCCGGAGCCTTTCGGGCGGCAAACGGTCGCTCGATGACTTCGCCCGCGGGTTTTTTGGGATCGACGATGGGGCCATGGTCACCCGAACCTACACCTTCGATGATATCGTCGCCGCCCTGACGGCGGTGCAGCCGTATGATTGGTCCCATTTCCTGCGCCAGCGCCTTGATGGACACGGTCCCGGAGCGCCACTCGATGGATTGGCGCGCGGCGGCTACCGGCTGACTTTCGACGCAGAGAAAAGCCCCTATCTCGAAAGCGTGGAGCGGATCGAAAAGGCTCAGCTGCTGAATTTCTCGCTCGGGGCGATCGTTTCGGCCAAGGATGGGACGCTGACGTCGGTGACCTGGGAGGGGCCGGCTTTCAAAGCTGGGCTGGTTGTCGGCGCGCAGATCGTGGCTGTTGGCGGTGAGGCCTTTACCCCCGAACTGCTGGAAGACGCGGTCAAGGATGCGGCCAGGAACGCCGCGCCGATCACGCTGCTAATCAAGCGCGACGGCCGCTTCCGAACCGTTGAACTCCCCTATCACGGCGGGCTGCGTTACCCGCACCTGACGCCGCAAGGCGCCGGTCCGCGGGCCCTGGATGCCATACTGACCGCCAGGTCGAAGTGACCCCGGTAACCTAAGCCCGGGCCGGATTGCCGTGAACACTCATCGCCGGCCGGCCTTTTCCTCCACGCCGGAGCGACCCTCGCGGCTCCGCAGTGCCTGCGCGACCTCATCCGGATCGATATCGAGGGCCGCGAGCAGAGCTAGCCAGTGATAGATTAGATCGGCGCTTTCAGTGACCACCGCGGCGCGCTGGCCCTGGACCGCGGCCAGGGCGGTTTCGACCGCTTCCTCGGCCAGCTTCCGGGCCGCCAGGGCCGGGTCGGCGATAAGCCGGGCCGACCACGAGCGGGCCGGATCGCCGCCACGCCGCGAGGCGATGACCTCGATCAAGGCCTCAAGGGTTTCGCCGATCCTGGCCATCCTAATTGCACCTTTTCAAGCGGCCGGTCCGCGCGCGGGCAGGCCCGCCTGGCGAAGCGCCGCCTTGGCCTCGGCGATCGTGACTTCGCCAAAATGGAAGATGGAGGCGGCCAGAACAGCATCGGCGCCGCCATCGCGCACCGCCTCGACCATATGCCGCACCGTCCCGGCGCCGCCGCTGGCGATAACCGGCACGCCCACCGATCCGGAGACCGCGGCGAGGAGTTCGAGATCGTAGCCGCTCTTACGGCCATCCGAATCCATGGAGGTGAGTAGAATTTCACCCGCTCCGCGCGCTGCCGCCTGCCCGGCGTAGGCGACGGCGTCCAGTCCGGTGTCGCGGCGACCGCCATAGGTGAACACCCGCCAACCGCCGCCGATCCGTTTGGCATCCACCGCCGCCACGACAGCCTGGGATCCAAACGCGTCCGCGCATCGGGAGATGAGATCGGGAGTCTCCACCGCGGCGGTGTTCAAAGATACCTTGTCGGCGCCGGCGCGCAGCAGGCCCCTGGCCTGTTCGACCGCGCGAATGCCCCCGCCGACGGAAAGCGGCATGAAACAGACATCGGCGGTTCGGGCGATGACGTCCAAGATCGCCGGCCTAGCCTCATGACTGGCGGTGATGTCGAGGAACATCAGTTCGTCGGCCCCGGCCAGGTCATAAGCCCTGGCCTGGTCCACCGGATCGCCGGCGTCGCGCAGGTCGAGAAAGTTGACCCCCTTGACCACCCGACCTTCCTTAACGTCGAGGCACGGAATGACGCGGACTTTCAGCATTCCGCCGCCGCCAGGGCTTCGGCAGGGGCGAACGCGCCGGCGTAGAGGGCGCGGCCGAGAATGGCTCCGGCGACCCGCGCACCTTTTCGGGCCCGCAACCGGTGGATGTCGGCGACCGCAGCCAGGCCGCCAGCGGCGATCACCGGGATAGCGATCTGGTCGGCAAGGGCCCCGAACACCTCGATATCGAAGCCGGCCTGCGAGCCATCCCGATCGATGTCGGTCACGATCACCGCGGCGACGCCGGCGTCTTCAAATCGATGCGCCACCGCGCCAGCGTCCAGGTCGGTTCCTTCGGTCCAGCCGTTGATCGCCACCTTGCCCCGGCGGACATCGATGCTGACGACGATGCGCTCGGGCCATCGGGCGGCGGCGAGGCGCACGAGCTGGGGATCGCGAACCGCGGCCGTGCCAAGGATCACGCGGCTGACGCCGGCGTCTATCCAGCCGGCGATATCGGCCATGGAGCGGACGCCGCCACCCAGCTGGATCGGAATCGAGACGGCTTCAAGGATCCCGGCCACGGCTTCGGCATTCACGGACCGGCCGGCCGCCGAACCGTCGAGATCGACAACGTGCAGCCACGAAAACCCGGCCTCCGCCCAGGTACGCGCCTGGGCCGCCGGATCATCATTGAACACGGTCGCGGTGTTGAAATCGCCGCCCACGACGCGCACGCATTTCCCCCGCTGCAGATCGATGGCCGGATAAAGGATCATGGCCGCCATTTCAGGAAGGCCGCCAGCACGGCAAGGCCCGCCCCCTGAGACTTCTCGGGATGGAACTGCACGCCGGCCAGATTGTCCCTGACGACAGCGGCGACGAACGGCCCGCCATGATCCGACCAGCCGGCGATGTCGTCTGGAGCGCCAGAGTTCAAAGCGAAGGAATGGGTGAAATACATGTCGCCGTCCAAGCCGGCGAAGGGCGTCTTGCTGTCAATGAAGCGGACGTCGTTCCAGCCCATGTGAGGGAGCTTGAACCGCTTGCTAGCGGGTTGCAGCCGCCGCACATCGCCGGCGATCCAGCCCAGGCCGGCACAATCCCCAAATTCCAGGCCGCGCTGGGCGAGCAGTTGCATGCCGACGCAGATGCCCAGGAACGGGACGGCCCGGCGGCGCGCCGCCTCGGTGATCGCCTCCAAGAGGCCCTCGTGCGCCATCAGCGCGCCACGACTGGCGCTGAAGGCCCCCACGCCCGGAAACACCAGCGCGTCAGCCGCGCCAATACAGTCGGGCCGGTCGGAGACCACGATTTCAGGAGCGCCGGCGAGCGTATCAGCGGCGCGCCGCAAAGCCTTTTCAGCCGAGCGCAGATTTCCAGAGCCATAGTCGATGAGCACGATCTGGCGTGTCATCGTGGCGCTTCAAA
>DATBOH010000278.1:0-13210 GCA_036553915.1 Caulobacteraceae bacterium
ACGAGCCGCCGGGCACCAGCGGCCGGTTGTCGCCGCGGCGGCGCCACGGATTCTCGACCTTGCCATAGGCGCTCGTCACATTGGCCGAGCCCATCGCGAACTCGTCCATGTTCGCTTTGCCGAGCATCACCGCGCCGTCGCGCCAGAGATTGGCGGTGACCGTCGATTCATAGGGCGGAATGAAATCCTCCAGGATGCGCGAACCGGCCGTCGAGCGCACCCCCTCGGTGCAGAACAGATCCTTGACGCCAATCGGGGCGCCTTCCAGGGGTCCGCCCTCGCCCCGCCGCAGGCGCTCATCGGACTGCGCCGCCATGGCCAGCGCCCGGTCCGGCGTTTCAAGGACGAAGGCGTTGAGCGGCCGGGCGGCCTCGATGGCCGCGACATGGGCCTTGGCCAACTCGACCGCGGAAAAGGCATTGCCTTTCAAGCCGGCCACAGCCTCGCACAGCGACAATTCGGTGAGGGCGCTCATTCGATCACCTTGGGCGCCATGAAGAAGCCGTCACGGCGGGCCGGGGCATTGGCGAGAACGGCTTCGCGCATGCCACCGTCGGTGACCACGTCGGCGCGCATCGGCAAGGCGACGGCGACCGCCGAGGCCATGGGGGCGACATCGTCGGTATTCACCTCGGTGAGTTGCTCGATCCAGAGCATGATCTTCGAGAGCTCCTCGGCGAGCCCCGTCAGCCGCTCTTCCGGCTCGCGGATATTCGCCAGGGCCGCAACCTTGCGGACGGTGTCGACGTCGATGCTCATTCCAGCTCCATGCGGGGAACGCGCCAGCCGTTACGGCCCGCCCCGACCCTTGACAAGGGCGTCCGGGCGAGGGCTTGGCCGCGCAATGGCTGTCGTCGATCTGTTCGAATTGCCAATGGCCTTGAGCGGAGGCCAGCGGCTGGCTGGCGTCGACCACGGCCAGCGCACCATCGGCCTGGCGATTTCCGATTCCTTGCTGATGATCGCCACGCCGGCCATGACTTTGCAGAAGTCCAAGTTCACCCGCGACGCCCAGGCCCTGTTCGGTTGGATGGCGGAACGCGAGGTCGCCGGGCTCGTGGTCGGCCTGCCGGTCAATATGGATGGATCCGAAGGCCCGCGAAGCCAGTCGGTGCGCGCCTTCGTCAGACACCTCATGCGCTTGAAGGATGTGCCGGCGGCCTTCTGGGATGAGCGGCTTTCCACGGCCGCGGTCAACCGGGCCATGATCGAAGAGGCCGATCTGAGCCGCGCGCGTCGCGCCGCGCGCGTCGACCGCGCCGCCGCCGCCTGGATCCTCCAGGGCGCGCTCGACAGGTTGCGCGCCGCCCCGCCCGACCCTACAACGGCGCTTTGATGATCGAAGCTGGAACCGACGACGTCCGCTCGCGGACCTTTCCGTTCCCGGCCAAGCATTTCCTTTCCATCGATCAGCTCGATCCGCCCGGGGTCGAGCAAATTCTTGGACTGGCGGAAAATTTTGTCGGCCTCAACCGACAGAAGAACAAGAAGCTCGACCTGCTCAAAGGCCGGACGCTCATCAATCTGTTCTTTGAAGCCTCCACGCGCACGCAGAGTTCCTTCGAGCTGGCTGGCAAGCGGCTGGGAGCCGATGTCGTCAACATGGCCACCCGGGCGTCCTCGATCGTCAAGGGCGAGACCCTGATCGACACCGCCGTCACCTTGAACGCGATGCAGCCCGACATACTGGTGGTCCGGCATGGTTCGTCCGGGGCCGCGTCGCTGCTGTCGCAGAAGGTGTCCTGCTCGGTGGTGAACGCCGGCGACGGTCAGCATGAACACCCCACGCAAGCCCTGCTCGACGCCCTGTCGATCCGCCGCGCTTTCGGTCGCATCGACGGGCTGACGGTGGCCATCTGCGGCGATGTTCTGCACAGTCGCGTGGCCCGCTCGAACATCGCCCTGCTGACGATGATGGGAGCGGAGGTGAGGCTGGTGGGCCCTCCGACCCTGATGCCGGCCGAGGTCGAACGCTGGGGTCTCGCCACCCACGTCGACATGAAGCAGGGAATCGCCGGGGCCGATGTGGTGATGATGTTGCGTCTGCAACTGGAGCGCATGCAGGGCGCGCTAGTGCCCTCGAGCAGGGAATACTTCCGCCGCTGGGGCCTCGATCGGGAGAAACTCTCCAAGGCCAAAGTTGGAGTTCGGGTGATGCACCCCGGGCCGATGAACCGCGGGGTGGAAATCGATTCGGAGGTCGCCGACGACCCCGAAGTCAGCCTGATTCAAGATCAGGTCGAGATGGGCGTAGCCGTGCGCATGGCGGTGCTCGCCGCCCTGGCCGCCCGCCTGGACAACGCATGAGCCCGCGCCCGATCCTGTTCACCGGCGCGCGGCTGGTCGATCCGGAGAGCGGCTACGACGGCCCTGGATCAGTCCTGATCGCCGACGGCAAGATCGCCGAGGTCAGGCGCGGCGAGACGCCGATCGATGCCCCCGATGGAGCCCGTCCGATCGCGCTCGCCGGCGCCATACTCTGTCCCGGCCTCATCGACCTGCGCGTCAAGACCGGAGAGCCCGGCGCCGAACCCAAGGAGACCTTGAAATCGGCGTCTCAGGCGGCGGCGCGCGGCGGCGTCACCTCGATCGTGGTCCAGCCTGACACCGATCCGGTGATTGACGACCCCTCGGTGGCCGATTTTATTAAGCGGCGGGCGCGCGATATCGGCCTGGTCCACGTCTATCCGGCCGGCGCGGCCACCAAGGGCCTCCGAGGCGAGGCGATGGCGGAAATCGGCCTGCTGCGCGAAGCCGGCTGCGTCTATGTCACCAACGCCGATCGGCCGATCGTCAGTTCGCGGGTGATGCGCCGGCTGCTCGCCTATGCTGGCGGTCTGGATGTGCTTGTCGCCCACAGGCCGAGCGACCCTTGGCTTTGCGATGGCGCCGACGCACACGAAAGCGAGTTCGCCAGCCGACTTGGATTGCCCGCCGCTCCCAGCGCCGCCGAGACCATCATTCTCGAACGCGACCTGATTCTCGCTCAGTTGACCGGGGCCCGGCTGATGGTCGACCAGCTCAGCGCCGCCGCCTCTCTGGACCGGCTGTCGCGAGCCAAGGCGGATGGCGTCGCCGCCATCGCCACCGCCTCAATCAACCACCTCGTCTTCAACGAGCTCGACATCGGCGACTACCGCACCTTCTGCAAGCTCACCCCACCCCTGCGCGGCGAGGATGATCGCGCCGCACTCGTCAAGGCGGTTGCCGCCGGGTTGATCGACATCGTCGTTTCGGCGCACGCCCCCGCCCCGGCCGAGGAAAAGCGCTTGCCATTTGATGAAGCCGCGCCGGGCTCGGTGGGATTGGAGACCCTGCTACCGGCGTTGCTTGGCCTGAGGCATGAGACCGGCGCGTCGCTTCCGACCCTGCTGCGCACCGTCACCCTGGCTCCGGCCCTGGCGCTCGGTCTCGACGCCGGCCGATTGGCGCCGGGCGCCCCCGCCGATCTGGTGATCTGCGATCTTGAGTCGCCGATGGTGATCGATGCGGCCGCCCTGGCGTCAAAGTCTAAGAATTCGGCCTTTGACGGACGCCGGCTTCAGGGCGACATTCGGTTCACACTTGCCGACGGCAAGATCATCCACGAGCGGGGGGAAGCTTGAGATGATTCACGCACACGTCTCCACGGCGACGGTGATCGTCAGCGTTCTTGGGGGATATCTGCTTGGCTCTATACCAACCGGCCTGATCGCCACGCGCCTGGGCGGCGCCGGCGATATCCGCAGCATCGGTTCGGGCAATATCGGGGCCACCAATGTTTTGCGCACCGGACGCCGCGACCTGGCGATGATCACCCTCGCCGGCGACGCCCTCAAGGGTGCGATCGCGGTGCTGATTTTTGCAGCCCTCTGGGGACCGGTCGCCGCCGCATTCGCCGGCGGAGCCGCCTTCGTCGGTCATCTGTTTCCGGTATGGCTGAGGTTCCATGGCGGCAAGGGCGTGGCGACCTTTTTCGGGATCATGATCGCCATCGCCTGGCCAGCCGGCTTGGCCGCCGGAGCCATCTGGATCGTTGTGGCGGCGATATTTCGCTATTCCTCGCTCGCGGGGCTGGTCGCCGCGGCTCTGAGTCCGGTGTTAGTCGGCCTTCTGCGCGGTTGGGGCCTGCCGTCCTTTTGGCTGGCGGTCTTCATGGCGGTGCTGATCTTCGTTCGCCATCGCGAAAATCTTGAACGTTTGATCGAGGGCAAGGAAAGCCGCATCGACTTGAGCGCGACGACCACCTGATGGCCGATCCCGCGGCCGAGCGAATCGCCTGGCTGCGACTGGCTCGCTCCGCCGGCGTCGGCGCCGCCACCTTCGAGCTGGTCCTGCGCCGCTATGGCACGGCCGTCGCGGCGCTGGAGGCCGTGCCGGATCTGGCCAGGCGCGGCGGCGGCGCGACCAGGCTGGCGACCGTGACCGAGGCTGAGGCTGAAATCGAGGCCGGCGAGCGGCTCGGCGCCAGCCTGATCCTGCGCGGCGACGCGGCGTTTCCGCCCTTGCTGGCGGCGCTCGACGCCCCGCCACCCTTGCTATGGGCTCACGGCCGGACCGAGCTGCTGGTCAAGCCGACGGTAGCCATCGTTGGCGCACGCTCCGCTTCGGCGGCCGGACGCCGTTTCGCTCAGGATCTGGCCGCCGATCTGGGCGCGGCCGGATGGGTGATCGTCTCGGGGATGGCCCGGGGCATCGACGCCGCCGCCCATGTTGGCGCTCTCGCCAGCGGCACCGTGGCGGTGCTGGCCGGCGGAATCGACGACGCCTTTCCACCGGAGAACGTTGAACTCATCACCCAGGTGCGCGAGCGCGGTTGCCTGGTCAGCGAACGGCCACCAGGATTTACCGCTCGCGCCAAGGACTTTCCACGTCGCAACCGAATCATCTCCGGGCTTGCCAAAGGCGTGGTCGTCGTCGAGGCCGAGCTGCGCTCAGGCTCACTGATCACCGCACGGCTGGCTGGCGAACAGGGCCGCGAGGTGTTCGCCGTGCCAGGCTCGCCGCTCGATCCCAGGGCGCGCGGCGCCAACAACCTGCTACGCCAGGGCGCTTGCCTGGTCGAAGACGCCGATGATGTGCGCCGGGTCCTTGAGGGCTGCATGATCGAGCCTTTTGCGCCAGCTCGCCGGCCGCCTGACAGAGACGAATGGGACAATACGGAAGGCGGCGAAGCGATCGCTGGCCTTCTATCACCCACGCCGACCGCGATCGATGAACTGGCGCGCCAAGCCGGAATCGCCGTGAGCGCCGCCCAGGCGGCCCTGGTTGAGCTTTCTCTGGTCGGCAAAGCGCAGCTGCTTCCGGGCGGTCTCGCCGCGCGCCGTTGACAGAGAGGGGGGCGCATCGCCACTTTCCGCCCCCCGCCCGCCGGAACCCCCTCGCCCTCATGAACGTCGTCGTCGTCGAAAGCCCGGCCAAGGCCAGGACCATCAATAGTTATCTCGGCAAGGACTACATAGTCCTGGCTTCGTTCGGGCATGTCCGCGACCTTCCCGCCAAGGACGGTTCGGTGCGTCCGGACGAGGATTTCGCCATGATCTGGGAGGTCGATGGCAAATCGGCCAAGCGGCTCGGCGATATTTCGAAGGCGTTGCGCGGCGCCGAGCGTCTGATCCTCGCCACCGACCCGGATCGCGAAGGCGAGGCGATAAGCTGGCATGTATTCGAGGATCTCAAGCGGCGGCGGGCGCTCGGTGGCGTCAAGGTCGAACGGGTGGTGTTCAACGCCATCACCCGTTCGGCGGTCAGCGAGGCGATGCGACGGCCGCGGGATATCGACATGGAGCTGGTCGACGCCTACCTGGCGCGGCGAGCCCTCGACTATCTGGTCGGCTTCACCCTCTCACCGGTTTTGTGGCGCAAACTCCCCGGCGCCCGCTCGGCGGGTCGGGTCCAGTCGGTCGCCCTGCGGCTGATCGTCGATCGTCAGCTCGAGATCGAATCGTTCCGATCGCAGGAATATTGGACGGTCGAAGCCGATGTCACGGCCGAAGGCCCGCCGTTCCCGGCTCGCCTGGTCAAGCACAGAGGAGCCCGGCTCACTCGGCTCGATCTGACCGATGCGGATGCGGCGGCCAGCGCCAGAGCCGCCGTGGACGCCGCTCGCTTCACGGTGACGGCGGTGGAGACCAAACCGGCTCGACGAAACCCCCCGCCGCCGTTCACGACCTCGACCTTGCAGCAGGAAGCGGCGCGTAAACTGGGGTTCTCGGCGCAGCGAACCATGCAGGTGGCCCAGAAACTCTATGAGGGCGTGGACATCGATGGCGAGACGGTCGGCCTGATCACCTACATGCGCACCGATGGCGTTCAATCCGCTCCCGAGGCCCTCGACGAAGCCCGCGCCGTGATCGCAAAGCTGTACGGGCCGGAAAACCTGCCGCCGACCGCGCGTCTCTACAAGGTAAAGGCCAAGAACGCCCAGGAGGCGCACGAGGCCATCCGCCCGACCAGTCTTGAGCGCAATCCGGGCCGTCTCCGGCTAGAGGCCGATCTCGGCCGACTCTACGAACTGATCTGGAAGCGCATGATCGCCTCGCAGATGGAGTCGGCCCGTCTGGAACGAACCACGGTTGATCTCGACAGCGCCGACGGCCAGACCGGCCTTCGCGCCAGCGGGCAGGTAATTCTATTTCAGGGCTATCTGAGCCTCTACGAAGAGGGTCGCGACAGCCCCGAAATCGCGGCGGAGGGCGGCGAGGATTTTCAAGCTCGCCTGCCGAAGGTCCGCCAGGGCGCCGAAGCGTCGGTCGTCGAGACGCGCGCCGACCAGCATTTCACCGAACCGCCGCCGCGCTATTCCGAAGCCAGCCTGGTCAAGAAACTGGAAGAACTTGGCATCGGTCGACCGTCGACCTACGCCTCGATCCTGAGCGTGCTGAGGGACCGCGGCTATGTCCGGATGGACAAGGCCCGCTTTGTCGCCGAGGCCTCCGGTTTGATGCTCACCGCCTTCCTGGAGCGTTTCTTTGCCCGCTACGTGCAATATGACTTTACGGCCAGCCTCGAGGAAAAGCTCGACGAGGTCTCGGCCGGCGACCTCGATTGGAAGGCGCTGCTGCGCGATTTCTGGCGCGACTTTCATGCCGCCGTCGGCGAGATCGGCGAGCTTCGCATCGGCCAGGTTCTCGAAACCCTCAATGAGGCATTGGGACCGCACCTCTATCCGCCGCGCGAGGACGGTGGCGATCCGCAGCTCTGCCCGACCTGCGGAACCGGCAGGTTATCCCTGAAGGCTGGGCGTTACGGCGCCTTCCTTGGCTGTTCGAACTATCCCGAATGCCGCTTTACGCGCCCCCTGGGGGCGGCCGGCGAGGAAAAAACCGCCCAGGCCGAGCGTGAATTGGGGGTCGATCCGACCACTGGCGCCGCTATCTGGCTCAAGACCGGCCGATTTGGACCCTATGTCGAGGAACTGAGCGACCCGCCCAAGCGCGCCAGCCTGCCAAAGGATTGGCCCGCCGAGAGCATGGATCTCGACAAGGCTCTGCGGCTGTTGCGACTGCCGCGCGCGGTAGGCCCGCATCCGGATCTCGGCGGTGAAATCCTGGCCGGCATCGGCCGCTATGGGCCCTATGTTCAGCACAACGGTGTCTACGCCAACCTTGGGGCCGCCGACGATGTGTTCGACATCGGCCTCAACCGGGCCGTGGCGGTCCTGGCGGAGAAGGCCTCCGGCAAGGGCGGTCGCGCCGCTCCCAGCGTCCTTCGCGCGCTCGGCCCCCATCCGACCACCGGTCAACCGGTGCAGGTGCTGTCTGGCCGCTACGGCCCCTACGTGAAACATGGAGCGATCAACGCCAACCTGCCCAAGGGCGCTGACCCGCACAGCCTGACGCTTGAGGAAGCCGTCAGCCTTGCTGCGGCGCGTGAGACGGCTGCCGGCGGCCGGCGCGGAAAGGCGCGGCCGGCCAAATCGGGCCCGCAAAAGACCGCCACGCGGCGGGCCAAGAAAAGCCAGTGAGGCGCGCCCCGCCCCGCCCCGGACGGCGGCGCGAGATCGCCCAGGACGAAGGTGTCGCTGTCGCCGACGTCGTCGACCAGGACGCCGACGGCGAGCTCTATGTCCGCCTGGTTCGCGCAGGTCCGCGCGGACCGTTGCTGCGCCTGGCCCCGGCGTCCGGCGAGCCCCAGGCCGGCGCGCCGGGCCTGGGCGACCGGCTGCTGGTTCGCCTCGCGCCCGGCGACGCCGGCGAGGCTCGACTTGTGCGCCGGCTGGAAAATAGCGCCAACCGGACCCTGGGCGTGGTTCGCAAGGTGCGCGGCGAAATGCGCGTTGAACCGGTCGATCGTCGCCAGCGCCGCGGCTTCCTCCTGCATGGCGCGCCAACGCTCGACGATGGCGATATCGTACTCATCGAATCCTCCCCATCGCGCGGCCATGGACCGGCTTCGAGCCACTTGATCGCCCGTATCGGACGTGAGGAGGACGCCCGCGCCGCCTCGCTCATTGCCGCCTATGCCCATGGCCTGCCAATCGGCTTCTCCACCGACGCCGTGGCCGAGGCTGAAGCTACGCAGCCGCCAGGACTGGGCGGCCGCACCGATTTGAGAAGCCTGCCGCTGATCACCATCGATCCGGCCGACGCCCGCGATCATGACGACGCCGTCTGGGCCGAGCCGCACGGCGAAGGTTGGATCGTGTGGGTGGCGATCGCCGACGTCGCCGCCTTCGTCCGCCCGGGCTCGGCGCTCGACCGGGATGCCCGTGAAAAGGGCAACAGCGTCTATTTTCCAGACCGGGTCGAGCCAATGCTGCCCGAAGCCCTTTCGGCCGGCCTGTGTTCCTTGAGTGAAGACGAGGATCGCGCCTGCCTGGCGGTGCGGATGGTATTTGGCGCGGATGGCAAAAAGCGCTCGCACCGCTTCGAGCGAGCCCTGATGCGGTCGGCCGCGAGCCTCACCTATGAACAGGCCCAGGCCGCCATCGACGGCGCGCCCGACGCCGCGACCGCACCGCTGCTCGAGTCCGTGCTTCGGCCGCTGTGGGCGGCCTATGGGGCGCTGAAACAGACCAGGGACAAACGCGGCCCGCTCGCGATTACCTCGGTCGAGCGGCGCGTCATCCTCGATCCTGACGGCAAGGTTGCGGCGATAACGCCGCGCGAGAGCCTCGAGGCGCATCGCCTGATCGAGGAGTGCATGATCCAGGCCAATGTCTGCGCCGCCGAAACCCTGGAGCAACGTCGCTCGCCGCTGCTCTACCGGGTTCACGAATCGCCATCCGCCGACAAGCTGGCGGCCCTCAAGGATTTTCTGGCCAGCCTCGATATTCCCTGGAGCGCTGGCCAGGCCGCGACCAGCGCCCGCTTCAATCAACTGCTGAGCCAGTCCGGCCCGCACGCCGAAATCGTCAATGAGGTGGTGCTGCGCACCCAGATGCAGGCCGTGTACGCTCGCGAAAACCTCGGCCATTTCGGCCTCAATCTCGACCGCTACGCCCATTTCACCTCGCCGATTCGCCGCTACGCCGATCTGATCGTCCACCGCTCTCTGATCAGCGCTCTTGGTCTGGGCGATGATGGTCTCTCAGGCGCGGATGTGGCCCGATTGGAAGACACGGCCGAACGGATCACCGCCGCCGAACGCCGTGGCATGGCGGCCGAACGAAGCGCCATCGAACGCTATCTGGCGTTGTTTCTGACCGACCGGGTCGGTGGCGCATTCGAGGCGAGCATCACCGGTGTGACGCGCTTTGGCCTGTTCGTGCGCCTCAGAGAAAGCGGCGCCGAAGGTCTGGTCCCGATCGCCAGCCTCGGCGGTGAGTATTTCGTCCACGAGACCGCGTCCCATAGCCTGGTCGGTGAGCGCAGCGGCGTGCGTTGGCGTCTGGGCGCCCGGCTCGAGGTTCGCCTGCGCGAAGCCAGCCCGGTAACCGGTGGCTTGTTGTTCGAGGTGCTGAGCGATCCCGAACCGGCCGCCGCAAATTTCCGGCCAGCCCGCCGGGCTCCATCCCGGCCGAATGTCAGGCCAGGCCGGCGCCGCTGAGGCCACCGAACACGCCCAGCGCACAGGTTACGGCCGATACGGCGATCACCAGCCAAAGGTAAGGGCCGCGCAGGCGATGCTCTGGCGGCAAGGTCCGGATCGCCAGAGCAATCAGGAATCCGAGCACGAGCGGCAGAAGGAAGGCGTTCATCACCTGCACCCCGACGTTGAGGGAAACCAGGTTCGGGGCGACGCCGATGACGACAGCGGAGCCGACCACGGTGAGGGCGTAGATGGCGTAGAACCAGCGCGCTTCCAGGGGATGGTGCTCAAGCGAATGCTTGTAGCCGGTGACTTCGCCCAGCCCCCAGGCGAGGGCCAGCGAGGAGACGATCGCCGCCACCATCCCGGCCCCGACGATGCCCAGCCCGAACACCAGCTTGCCAACATTGACACCGAGATAGGGCGTCAGGGCGGCGCTGAGCTCGCCCACCGTCTCGAGATTGGCGCCGGAGGATCGGGCGCCGATCGTGGCGGCCGCGGCGATCAGCACCGCGGCCATGACCAGTTGCGTGACCACCGCGCCGATGGCGGTGTCGAGACGCGCCGCCCCCAGGTGCTCGACGCGGAGCTTTTTATCGGCGATCGCCGACTGCTGATAGAACACCATCCAGGGCATGATGACCGCCCCGATGTTGGCGGCCACAAGATAGAGATATTTCGGGTTGGCGAGCGGAATGTTTACCGATTGCGCCAGAACGACGCTCGGGTCCGGATGGGCGAACCAGGCGACGCCGAAAAACGCCAGTTCGAACAGGCCGATGCCGATCGCCACGCGCTCGACGCGACGATAGGAACCGGTGAGAACGATCAGCAGCAGAGCGGCGGCGGCGACCGCGAGGCTGGCCCAGCGGGGCGCTCCATACAGCTCGCCGACCCCGGCCACCCCCGAGAGTTCGGTCAGCAACGCGCCCCCTGTGGCGATCGCCAGACCGGCGACCGAAACCCAAGCCCAGAATCGTCCAAAGGCGATCTTGATCAGTTCGCCATGGCCTTTGCCGGTGAACACCCCCAGGCGCACCGTCAGCTCCTGAACCATGTAGAGGATGGGAATGAGCACTGCCTGCAGCAGCAGCAACCGGTAGCCCCATTGCACGCCGCTCTGCCCGGCGGTGATGACGCTGCCGACATCGGTGTCGGCCAGCATCACGACGATTCCGGGGCCGACGACGGCCAGGAAACGGGTCATGCGCCCAGGCCCGGCTTTGGCGGCTTTTTTGAAAGCAGGCGGCGTCAAAGCTTGGTCCATGGCCACGACAGAAATTGCGAATGGTTCTCACTTAGCGCCGCCGTCCCGGCGATACAATCCTTCGCCATTCCGTTTTTCGCCGGTCTGCGATTAAGGTCACGGCCATGACCGAACGGGCGTTTGACGACATCGGATCGCGCGAGGTGGCGCGGCTGGCCCCTGGAGCCAAGCCGGTGCGGGTGCGCCACGCCGCCACCTTGATCATCGTCCGTCGCGATGGCGCACAGCCATGCGTGCTGATGGGACGTCGCCATGGCGGTCATGCCTTCATGCCCGACAAATGGGTTTTTCCCGGCGGCCGCATCGACCCGGCCGACTATCGCGCCCCTAGCGCCAGCGAACTTCGCCCCGAGGTCGCGCAGCGGCTACAAAAGACCGCCGGAGCCGCCCGCGCCCGCGCCCTCGCCATGGCGGCCGTGCGCGAGACCTACGAGGAGGCCGGGCTGCTTCTGGCCAAGCCGGCAAAAGCCCGCAGCGCCTCCAAATCGTGGGGGGCGTTCCTGGGCAAAGGCGCGGCCCCGGACCTGTCGGCGCTCGACTTCATCGCCCGGGCCATTACCCCGCCCGTATCGCCCAGACGTTTTGACGCGCGATTCTTCCTCGCCGACGCCGCCGCGCTGCTTAGCCTGGACCGCGAGCCGGACTGCGGCGAGTTAGATGAGATCGCCTGGGTCGACCTCGACGCGGCGCTGCACCTCGATCTCCCGAGTGTCACGCGATACGTCTTGCGGGAATTGCCGCTGCGCCTCGCCGACCCTGCCCGACTGGCGCCGTCCCTCAGATTCGTGCGCGGGCGTCAGGAAATGACCGGGCTCTGAGGGCAAGCATTGACTTTAGGGCCTCGGACCGTATTTTCCGCGCCTCTTCAAATCCTGGCCTTTTCGCCAGCCCCTTCCGGGACGCATGAATCGCCATGGCCAAGCCGGCTTCAATCAAGATCCGCCTCAACTCGACGGCCGACACCGGCTATTTCTATGTCACCAAGAAGAACGCTCGGACGATGACCGAGAAGATGGTGGTCAAGAAGTACGATCCGGTGGCGCGCAAGCATGTGGAATTCCGCGAAGGCAAGATCAAATAGGCGTTGATCGCCGCCCCGGCGCCTTCAGCAGCCGTCCAATGGTTTCTAGAAACGGGACCAGGGAAATCGGCTTGGCCAGATAGGCCTCGCAGCCGCCGCCGAGAATTCTCGCCTCATCGCCGCGCATGGCGTAGGCGGTCACAGCGACCACCGGAATGGCCGCCAGCTCCGCATCTTCTTTCAGCCAGCGGGTGACTTCCAGCCCCGATATGCCGGGGAGCTGGATGTCCATGACAATCAGATCCGGGCGCTCGCGGCGGGCGATCTGATAGCCCTCGACGCCCTCGCCGCTCTGCAGGATTCGATAGCCTTCCTCCGACAACAGGTCGGCGAAAAGCTTCATGTTGAGCTCATTGTCTTCGATGATGAGGATCGTGGCGCTCATCCGGCCTGGCAATTCCCGCGTGCCGACTCGCCATTGGCGACGGTAGTCTGTGGTGGCGCGGAATTCCTTAAGCTCAGGTTAGCCCAGGGAGCGAGGTTCTGACCCGTACGGTGCGAGTGACGAGCGAAACCACGGTCGGCCCGGCGATCGACGCCGTCGCCCCGCTTCTGATCGTCGATGTCGATGAGGTCCTGGCGCTGTTCATGCGCGGCTTCGAGCGATTCGTGCGTCCGCATGGCTATGAGATGCGGATCACCCGCTTCGCCTTGTTCCAGAACATCTATCGCCTGAGCGACGGTGAGGTTCTCGACCTTGACCGCGGTCGGGCCTTGTTCGACGCCTTTTTCGAGGAAGCGGCCGGCGAGATCGAGCCGGCGCCAGAGGCCAGCGCCGCCCTGGCCAGGATGGCGCGGGACGCCAGCATCGTCATTCTCACCAACGCCCCCGGACATGGCCGCGCCGCCCGTTCGCGCTGGCTTCACGCCAATGGCTTTCCCTATCCCATGGTCATCAACGCCGGACCGAA